>JAYTFO010000255.1:0-51763 GCA_043734305.1 Acidobacteriota bacterium
TCCCCGGCGCATCCCCGGCATAACACGCGCCCATCGCGCTTCACCTCGCGGCGAAAATTAATCCCCTCGCCGCACTCCGCGCACACAATCCGCTCGCCCTTGTATCCAGGAAGGTCTTCCGCCGGCAATTCCACCTTTACCCATTGCAGATCAAATAAATCGTCCAAAAACATTTCGCGATAGGCCAGCATCTGCTGCTCGTTCTTGCTCGCGATTTCTGGATGTATTTCGCGCGCCAATTGTTTCGAGGACTCTTTAGCGGCGATGCGGATGGCTTTACCTGATTGCAGGTCCACGAACGTTGCTGCCATCTTGCCCCAGTCGCAAAACTTCAGTGCGCGCTTGCCGAGACGGCATCCGGTGACCACGCTGATTGCGTCCGTAGCGCAACGGTCGATTTCAACGAACGTGACGAGGCGCTTGCGGTCTTCTCTGTTGCCTCGCGGGTCGTCGATTCCGAGTTTCGATAGCCCCAGCATCGCCATGCGCACGCCGAGAATCTGCCCCGCGCAAAGATGTCCGTGCGCCTGCTCAGCGTCGCGAAGATATTCGTCTAGGGAGAGCATGAATTTGTAATTTGGTAATTTGTAATTTGGTAATTTGAAATCGTAGGCATGGGAGCTTTTGACTTTCAATTACAAATTACCCAATTACCCAATTACAAATTTGCTTTACTTTCTCCGCCACCGCACACCGTCTTTTGTGTTTTCGACAATGACGCCGGCGGCCGTTAGTTCAGCGCGCAATGCATCGGAGACTTTGAAATCCCGGCCCTTGCGCGCCCCTTCCATCTCTGCGATCTTCTGATTCACCTGGGCGTCCGAAAGTTGCACCGAACCCGCGATCTCGAGTAGCTCCGGCGCGGCGTCTTTCTCCCGCCCCACGCTCCGCGCCCATTCGAGAATGGCCTTCATCTTTGGCTGGTCGTCATCATTGAGCACGCCAAAAATTTCGTCAAACTTTCCTAGCGCCCCGAGCAGCGGTTGCACGTCCTCTCGACGCATCTCGCCTGCTTCCAACGCCGCGTTCGCTTTGCGCACCATATCGAAAACCGCGCCCTGCGCCTGCGCCGTATTCAGATCGTCCTCGAGTGCGTTCTTGATGCGCCCCACAGTTTCTGCCGCCAGCTGCGCCATCGCGGGACTTGCGCCCTCCGCCAACTGTGCGCTCGTCAAACGAAAGCGGAAGTTGCGCAGCTTCTCCACCGAACTCGCCGCTGACCTCAGGCCCTCAAAAGTAAAGTTCAACTGATTGCGATACGGAACCGACGAAAGCAGCCACCGGATTGAAGACGGCTTGTGACCCCTAAGCACCAGGTCGCGCGGAGTAAAAAAATTCCCCAGACTCTTCGACATCTTCTCGCCTTCCACTAGCAAGAAGCGCACATGAAACCAGAAGCGCGCAAAAGTCTGCCCCGTCAGCGACTCCGACTGCGCAATTTCATTTTCATGATGCGGGAAAATCAGGTCCTCGCCGCCCGCATGCAAATCGAAACTCGGTCCCAGCTCCGCCATCGACATCACCGAGCACTCAATATGCCACCCGGGACGCCCCGCCCCAATTGCCGTCTCCCACGAAGCCTCGCCCGGCTTGGGCGCTTTCCACAACGCGAAATCGCGCGCGCTGTCTTTTTCGTATTCGTCGACATCCACGCGCGCGCCGTCTTCCATGCCGGCAAAATCTTTTTTCGACAACTTACCGTACTGCGGAAACCGCGCGATCCGAAAGTAATACGACCCATCCTCCGAGCGGTAAGCAATATCTTTTGCCTGTAACTTTCCGATGAACTCCGCCATTTCCGGGATGTGTTCCGTAGCCCGCACCAGCTTCGGGCGCTCGATATTCAACGCCGCCGAGTCTTCCAGAAACGCCTGCTCATATTTCGACGTGTACTGCTGCACCGTCACGCCATCCCGGGCCGCGTTGCGGATGATCTTGTCATCGACATCCGTAATATTCATCACGTAGCGGACGTCATACCCACTCTGCCGCAAGAACCGATAGAGCAGGTCCACCGCAATGAACGTGCGAAAATTTCCGATGTGTCCGTAGTCGTAAACCGTCGGCCCACAGGCATACATCCGGACCTGGTTGCCCTGCAGCGGCTGAAATTCTCCGATTTTTGCGGTGAGTGTGTTGTAAAGACGCAGTCCCATGGATGAGTTCGCTAGACTGCCGCGAATCTTTCATTTTAGGGGCGAGGCAAAATGCGGTCAAACGAGGGAAACAAATCAGCTTCGCAAGATTCTGCGCCCTATGTTTTCGGAGCTGGTAATTGTGGATGCGGCCGCAAGCGATGCTGCACCAGAAACGCATAGTGCACGGCCGACAAAATCGTGAACCAGAACGTAGCCAGCAGAAAGGTCTTGCGCGCAATATCAACCCACAACACGGGCATCACCAACAACAGGAGGGCGAAAAAAATCGCCGCGACCTGGGCAAAAGTATTCGCCTTGCCGAATATGCTGGGACGAAAATCTCTCAGCCCCGCGATCATGAAGAGCACGCCGCTGATCAGCAGAATCGAAATATCGCGACTGAATACGACGACGGTATATTTCCACGGCACCAGAGCTCTGTGTTCAATCGACAGCACCAGAAACATCGTGCTCATGAGCAGCTTGTCGGCGATCGGATCGAGATACTGTCCAAGAAGCGTCTGCTGATGCAGTGTGCGAGCCAGCAACCCGTCCAGTCCGTCGCTGATCCCCGCCAGCACAAACAGCACCAGCGCCCAAACGTAATGATGCCCGACAACATTGATCACAATAAATGGCACAAAGATCATCCGCAGCAGCGTGAGTTGATTGGGCGCTGTCAGGATCTGGCGGAGATTCACTCAGGGCCTCCGCTGTGCCCAAGGAATCCGCCCGTCAACAACGGCGCCGGATCCTGTCCCGTCTGCTGCGCGAACCGCTGCGATAGCGAGAGGATATTGCTCTCCGGGAGATCAAGTTCCATCCGTTCCACACGATGCATGGGGAAGAACACCACGCCCGACGTAAACGAGTCGCCGCCCTTGATGGTCGAAATCAAATCGTCGAAAGAAACCAGATCCACGCCGCGCACGCTTAGACCCTCGCTCGACAGACTGAGGATTGCGCCCCAGAATTTCTCGCGCGGACTGTTCAGCGTCAGGATAACAATCGCACCGGGATGAAACGGTCCGGTGGCGCGGCGTTCTTGAGAGGGACTCATGGCTGCATCTGATTGTCGTATTGAATAGGCGAGAATTGCAAACTGCCGACGGCTTGCGCTCGCCGAGTTTAACGCAGTCGGAAACTGACCACGACTTCGATATCGGAGACTACCGCCTCCGTCCCGTACATTGCAGGCTTGAACCTCCAACTTTTCAGGGTCTGAAGAGTTGCTTCATCCATTGCGCGAGTGCTGGAGCCTACCAGTTGGATGTTGTCCACTGACCCGTCCGTTAATACGGTCATTGATACCGCGGTGTCGCCCATCATCCCATTTTGACTCGATGACTTTGGGTAAAGAGGATCAGGCGTTTTTACGGGTACGGGGTGTTTGATCCCGGCGCACATGCGGCGCTCGATCGCTCCGAAAGGCGCTGTCAGAAGGCTGTCGTCGAGCGCCGCTGTTTCCAAAGTGAGGACATGCAGGTCGACAACTTTGCTTCCATTTACGAATAGTTTCATCTGACGAGGGGAGCGATGTCCGCGGAATTCAGCGTAGTCAGAAAATTCGTGTCTGCCATGCTGATCGGGGGGCTCATCCCAGTCGTCGGTTAGGATTTCTCGGGACGTTGGATTCACGCAAATCTCGTGGGTTCGCTGACCTCGTCCACTCTCAAGGCGGACTTCGAAGCATGAGGACTGCACGCCCTGCTCAAGGTGGTTCTTCATTTTTTGATTTGCATTCGATCCGGGTCGGCAGGCATCGCTAGTAAGCTGATCAGTTCGGTGACTCGGAGTGGTGTGAACGGAGCATTCCGGCTAAGAAAAACCGACTCGCCCTTCTTGATGTCGATTTGCTGGTGGTGATCGCTGATGATGCGGCGCCAGAAGCGATCCTTGGATTCCCATCGGAAGCTGAGGTGGCCCTCGGTTGGCACCTGGTTTTGTATACGCAGGTCAGCCTCGATGTGGAAGGGTGCTGCGTCTGCGGTGAAGATGTCCATCTGCTGTACGGATGCTGCAAGCAGTTGTTGTGCGGCAGGATCGACTCCTCCGAAGCACAGAAGAACTCCAAGCAGAAGGCCGCCTGCTAACAAAATAACCCGTGTCACAGTCAGGCAGTTCTTGTTAGACGTCACTACGCACCGCCTTCAAATCAATCCCCACCTGCTCGGCCTTCTTATAAAGGTGCGACCGTTCCAGCCCCAGCGCCCGCGCGGTATTCGATATTTGATTGTGGTTCCGTTTCAACTCCGCAAGGATTGTTTGCTTTTCGAAAGCGCGGACGCGGTCGGCGAGCGGGCCGGTTGCCGCGATCGAAGAATCCAGATTCGCAGCCGAAGACGGCAGCGCGAGCGTTACGGTCTCGGCGGTCACTTCGTGCGACGTCGCCAGCAGCATGAGCCGCTCGACGGCGTTTCTAAGTTCGCGGACGTTGCCTGGCCAAGCGTGTTCTTGCAACGCAGAGATCGCGTCGGTCGTGAAGCGCATCGGTTTCCATCCATTGGCGGCGCTCACTTGTTGGGCGAAGTGCTCGACCAGCGACGGAATATCTTCCCGGCGTTCACGTAGTGGCGGTAAGCGCAACGGAAAAACGAACACGCGATGAAACAAATCCTGGCGGAACTTTCCATCACGCACGAGTTTTTCCAGATCGTGGTGTGTCGCGACAATGACTCGGACATCCACGGTGATGGAGCGATCTCCGCCAATGCGTTCGACTTCGCCTTCTTCCAGCACGCGCAGGAGTTTAGCCTGCATGGCGAGCGGCATGTCGCCAATTTCGTCGAGGAAGATGGTGCCGTGTTGCGCCTGCTCGAACTTGCCGAGATGGCGAGCGCCCGCTCCGGTGAACGATCCTTTTTCGTGTCCGAATAATTCAGACTCGATCAGCTCCGCCGGTACTGCCGCGCAGTTGAGCGTGACAAACGGCCCGTCCGCTCGCGGGCTGCGTTCGTGCAGCGTGCGCGCTACCAACTCTTTGCCCGTGCCGGTTTCACCGAGAATGCAGATGCGTGTTTCGCTGGCCGCGACTTTTTCCACTTGCGCCATGACGCGGCGCATCGTCTCGCCTTGCCACACGATTTCGTGCTTGCCAAGACGGCGCTCAAGATCGCGATTGTCGCGCTCGAGCCTCCCTAGCTTCAACGCATTCTCGACCGTGAGCAGAAGTTTTTCCGTCGAAATCGGTTTTTCGAGGAAGTCGAGCGCACCCAATCGTGTGGCTCGCACGGCCATTTCGATGTGCGCCTGACCCGACATCATTACGACCGGAGTTGATACGCCCTGCGCTTTCAATTCTTCGAGCAGAGTGAGGCCGTCTTTGCCGGGCATGACTACGTCCGAGAGGATCAGGTCGAAAGCTTGTGTCTTGGCGAGTTCCAGCGCGCGGGCAGCGTTGTCGCAGACCGTGGCCTCATGTCCTTCGAGGCGGAATGCTCGCGAGAGAGAGGCCAGCGTGTTGGCTTCGTCATCGACGATCAGCAAGTGCGCTTTCTGAGCCACCTTCTCGACCTCGGGGGCTGAAGCCCCAATTCAAAATAGCCGATAACCGCAGCGCTGAAGCGCTGCGCCACCCAAAAGCTTACACGCTCAAGATCTAAGCCGATTCAAAATCCGCGCGGACTCAAAAGGCGACAGCCATGCTCCTTGCCTCATCGCGCCTCACGCGGCAACTCGATGCGGAATGTCGTGCCTTTTTCTTTCGTGCTCTCGACGGAAATCTTGCCGCCGTGATCGCTTACCACCGACTGTACGATCGCCAGCCCGAGGCCCGTGCCGTGCTGTTTGGTGGTGTAGTAAGGCGTAAACAAACGCGCGCATTCTTCCTGCGTCAAGCCGGAACCGGTGTCGGAGACAGAGAGTTCTACTTCATTTCCGACAGCCTTTGTCGCGACAACAATCTCTCCGCCTTGCGGCAAAGCGTCAATTGCATTGAGTACGAGATTCGAAAGTGCGCGGTGCAACAACTCGGGATCGGCCGCAATCTCCGGCAACTCCGGATCGAGTGCCGCGCGGACCGCGATCTGGTTCTTCTCCTGCAATTGCGCCTGGAACACACGCAGCACCGAGCGGACGACTTCGTTGAGTTGCATGGCTTTCCGCTGAGGCTGCGGCATGCGGGAAAATTCGCTGAAGCGGCCGATGATTGTTTTCAGATTGTTAATTTCGGCGAGCAGCGTGGTTGTTCCTTCCTGAAATACTTCTTCGAACAGTTCCGGAGCTTTCTCTTTCGCGCGGATCAGATTTTCGACCGTGACTTGCAGCGGAAATAGCGGATTCTTCAATTCATGCGCCAGACGCCGCGCAAGTTCTCTCCATGCGGCCACGCGTTCAGCTTGCAGGGTGCGTTCTTTCTGCTGGAGAAGATCCTCGGTCATGCGATTGAACGCCGTCGCGAGTTCACCAAGTTCATCGCTCGACTCCACTTCGACCTTGGCGTAAAGATCTCCAGCGGCGACGCGGCGAGCGGCTTCCGCCAGCGACACGACCGGCCGCGCGATTCGCGCCGCAAACCACAAACTGGCCAGCACCGCGACCAAAATGCCCGCGCCTCCAACCAGCATTGCCGCCGAAAGGACTTGTCGCTGCAATTCAATCAGCGGACGCCGCGAACTGCCCACCAGAAGTACGCCCATCACTTGCTGGTTGGGTCCGGCGAGTGGCATGGCATGAAAGCTTTCGGCGTCGGCAGAATCGGTGGACCAGTGAACCACGCTTTGCGATTCCTGCCCCGAGTGCCTCACCTGTTCAATCAGTGGCGCGAACTTATCGGCTCCGGATGCAGCGCCGTTCAGGTCGAGGAGCGACTTCGAATTCCAATTCGCATCCAGATTCTGATACAGCAACACGCGCGTGCCTGCAGGAATGTCGAGCGTCGAAAGAAATCCCTGGTCGAGGCGTTCTCCTCCGATGACATAAAGAGGCTGCTCGCCAACGCCGTCTACGCGCACCGCGAACAAGCCGAGCGTCGATCCACTCGCCAGCTCTTCGCGTTTCAGAAATGCGCCCGCCGAACCGATGGTCGACGGAACCGCCGCCTCGGGATATCCAAACTTCGCCTGCCACTGGGCCGACGAGAGGATCGTTCCTTGATGGTCCACGAGTTCCAGAAAGTCGAGATGCTGCTGGCCGGCCAGGTTGTGAGCTTCAATGACGTAGCCGCCGGAATCGGGCGCGCCGCGATTGATCTCCAGAGCGATGCGCTGTACGGATTCGCCGGCGGCCGCAGCTTCCACCTTTCGCACAACCTCGTCGCCGCGTCGCTGAAATTCCGACCGGAACTGAGCCGCCACGGCGTTTGCGCGGTCATCATTCGCGCGATCGAACGAGCGCCGCATGGTGCTCCACACCGACGCCGAGATCACCAGCACGCAAAGTAATACGGTGAGCGCAAACATCAGCAGAAGTTTTTTGCGGAAGCTCATCGCGCGTCCGCCTCCAGCCAAATGTCAGAGACGTTCCACTCGCCCGTGCGGCCAGGCTGCCAGTTGCGAACACGCGCGCCGCCTGCGCTCGCCACCGGCAAGTGAATGAGTGGGATGACCGTGTGCGGATCGAGCAGAGCGCGCTCGGCGGAGTACATCTCTTCCACTGAATTGCCGTAAATCATCGGCTGCGGCTGTCCCAGCGCCCGCGCGGCTTCGCGCAGACATGTTGCCGAATCGGGGCTGGGCAGCGCGATGCGAATCAGGCTGACGTCGGGCGTTCTCGACAGCGACACTTGCAGCGTGATACCAGCCTCGCGCGCGTTCAAGGCAATGCGCTCGGCAATCAACTGCGCCTGCGGATCGCGCGGATCATAGCTCAGAGTGAGCGCCGGTTGCCGCGAGTCGGCGAGAACGACTTTCGCGGCCTGCACATTCCCTTGCATGGGAAAAGCAGCGCTGTAGCCGGTCATCCAGTTGGGCAAGATGCTCGCGGTGGGTTCCCCCGCGCCTTTCAACAACACGGACTGGATCGGTTTGCGATCGATGACGAGCGCGAGGGCTTCTCGAACGCGGGCGTCCTGCGCTTTCGAGTAAGCGGGAAACACTAACGCCATCAGTTCCACCGGCAGCGAAGTGCGGATGCGCTGCGAGCCGCTGTTCAGCGCGGGCGGTTGTGGCATCGCTTCAATCAAATCAGTCTTGCCAAGTTCGAGGGCGACGGCCTGATCGCGGAGAGAGCTGTTGAATTCGATCTCGATTGCGTCTACGAACGGCCGCCCGGCCCAGCTTGCTTCGTTTGCTGCTAGCCGCATCAGTCGCCCGCGTTGAAAGTCAACGAGGCGGAAGGGACCTGTGCCGACCATTGATGTGGCAGCAGTCTGCTTGAGGATCGCGTTAGGAGGCAGAGCCAGTTCTGAGAGGAGGGAAGGCATTGGGTTTTCACTCTCGATGATCAACGAGTCGCCTGACGCGCGGACGGACCAATCGGAATGTCGTTCTCCAAGAATTGGCGCGATGGTTGCAGCCGATGCCGGGCTGCCATCGTGAAATTTCACGCCGTGACGCAGTGTGAATTGCCAACGCTTGCCGTTCAAGTCACTCTGCCATGCAATTGCCAGCCGCGGCTGGGCGCGCCCGAGGGGGTCGATGTTCACGAGATTGTCGGCGATCATTGCCAGGATACGCGCCGAGTCCCAGTAGTCCGCAGGGGTGCCATTAGCGGGAAATTCCAAAGAATTCGGAGCCGCCTGCAACATGACGCGCAGAGTTCCGCCATAGCGTGGACGAGTCTCTCCCGCCGCCACGCCCAGCAGACTAGCTGCCGCAAACAATAGAAATGCGATACGCCTCATACCAACCTGTGTCTTCCCGTTTCACAATCGCGATCGCACCGTTGCCGCTGCCTTCGGGCCAGAGCGCAACGATCGGCCCATCGAATTCCACCGGAGCACTGGCTACGACCGGGTCGCGATCAGGAATCTCGAAAGCGCGCAGACTGTCCTGCGCAGGACCTCCACTTTCGGACACCAGCAACTGCGTGCCGGTTCCACAACTCGAATGGATGGCGGCCAGATCGCTGCCCCACTTCGCTCCGCGAATCACCTGATCGGTCATACCGTCCAGCATGTGGATCGATCCATCCACGGCCGCGATTATCCACAGCGTGTAGCCGGAACGCGGCAAGGCCGCTGTCGAATAGAACGATGGACCGTTGGAGACTTTTCCGATGCCGGGGGAGAATCCGCCCGTGAAGAAATTGCGCGCCGGAGCAAAGAAAGCGCGTACTCCGCCGTCATCGACGGTCAGGGGCCAGGGATCGTCGCTGTCACTGCAAGCAAGCGCGAGCGGTGCCGTCACACTGGACCGGCAAATTGTTCCGGGAAGGTAAACATCGAAGAGATGATCGCGCCGAAGCAGCAGGCGTCCGCGAAGGTCGCGAGGAAAGATGCGCGAATGTGCGATCGCGAGCGACGCTTCCAGTTCCCAGCGTCCGGCTTGCTGACGAAAGACGCCGACCTGGCTCGCATCGAGCACGAGCAGGCGCGGCCCGCCGGACATTTCCAGCACGGCGGCATCGAGGATGAGTTGCTCCTGCGCGAGCAAGAAAATTTTTCTAACCACGAGCGGCATTGCGGACGCCGGCCCGGCGCCCGATTGCGCGCGCGGTGCTGCCACCAGCACCACTTTCCGTTCGTCCGCGCCGATCGTAATTTCCGCCGACCACACATATTCGCGGACGCTCTCCGAGAGCGTGACCTGTACCGATCCCATCGCCTCTTCAGCCTTAGCCGTGCGAACACCTTCGGTACGCAACTCGGCTTCGAGCGCGCTGCGCACTTCGCGGACGGCCTTGTCATCAAGCGAGGAACGGTTCGTGACCTCGAGGGCGACCGCTCCCGGGCCGGTGGCGGATGCAATCTTGTGCGCCAGTTGACGAGCGGAGTCGCCTAAGACAGAAGCGGACGCAGATGCGGGGAACACAGCAAGCGTAAAAATCAACGTAATAAAGGTGGAGTGTACAAAGACGACCGATGCCAGCCGACCCGCCCGCAGACCGCCTGACCAGCGCCCGTGCATGTGTGGAATGGGCTGATTATAGCGCGTGGGATGGCCGGAATCGTTCATGAGAGTTTCTCGGGTGGGCTTGCGCCGTTCGTCCTTCGCCATTCGCTGTTCGGTTTCGCTTACAGGCCGGTCTGGCGAACGACGAACAGCGAACGACGTTTCCTGCTACTACTTATCGTCTCCCGCGTCTTGAGCCTGACTAACATGGTTTGCCGGATTCATCCCGCGCATCACGTCGTTGGTGAAAAAGAATTTTCCGTCTGCCGGGACCATCATGATCTGCAATTTGTCCGACAAGCGCTCGGCGATAATTTTGTTAATCAGCAGCGGATTCTGTTTCAGCACCACACCTTCGTTCTTCATGCGCTCGGCGTCGGCGATGGCGGTGATCCGGATGCGCTCGGCTTCGGCCTGCGCCAGCAGCTTGCGGCGCTCCATCTCGGCCTTGCTGTCGATGATCTTGGCTTCGCCGGCGGCTTCCGCGCCCTTGACGGTAGTTTCCTTGCGCGCCTCGGCTTCGAGTTTCGACTGCTCAATCTGTTTCTGTTTCAGCGGGAGCAAGTACAGCATCGCGTCCGCTTCGCCCTTGGCCTGGAGAACGCGCACGGCGGCCTGACCTTCGGCTTGCTTCACTTGTTGCACCTTGCTGGCATCGGCGTCGGCTTCGGCGATCTTCACTTGTTTCTGGTGGATCTCGGTCTCGACTCCCATGCGATCGTTCTCTTGTTCTTTCAGCAGCAGAGATTCCAGCCCCTGTGCGTATTCCTGTGGAAGTTGGATGTCGCGCAGCATGACTTCCTTCACGACGATGCCGTCGGCGGCAAGGCGTTTACGAATCATCTCCGACGCCTTCTGGCGAACCTCTTCGCGTTTGCTGGAAAATACTTCGCGGACGGTGTAAGCAGGAACGATCTCGCGCCAGGCAGTTGCTACGACGGGCGGCACGATTTCTTTTTCCAGCGGTTGCGGCAGGTTTGCCTGGATGAAGTCCAGATGCTTTGGATCGACCTGATAGCGCACGGTGATGGCGAGGCCCAGCACGAGTCCTTCTTTCGCTTGGACATTCAGCGCCTCGCCCTTGGCGGCTCCCTTGGCGAGTGAATTTTCGCTGATGCCGGTGGTGAACAACTGATCGCGCGTGTTGAACAGTTCGATGTGCTCGGCCAGAGGTGTGACGAAATGCACGCCCGGATACAGCGTCCCGGCGAGCGTGCCATGGGTCAGGCTCACGCGGACGCCGGCCGTCCCGCTGGGCACAAACACGATGGCCGCGGAAATCAGCAGCGGCGCCCAGGCCAGCATCCCGAGCGCGATGGAAGTCCGCCAGCGCACGGGCGGTGCATAAGCCACCGGCGCGTCAGCCAGCACGTTGAGGCGCGAACGCCGGTATGCCAACAGTAGATACAGATCGTAGCTGAGAATTCCAACGGCGATCGCGAACATCGCGATCCCCGCGCCGACAAGCACATATTTCAGCAACAGCATGGTGGTACTCCTCTCAATTTGTGCTCAATTTTTTTGCCCTGGGTTGGAAGGTTCCGGGCGGCGGGCAAACACCACGCGGAAGATGCGTCCGAAAATGAGTTCTTCGATGAGTAAGGCGGTGGCCAGCGAGAACGTTAGCCCGCCGATGACGACCAGAAATTCAAGCAGCGTTTCCATGATTGCGCTCCCCCTTGCACCTAAACAAAAAGCACGCGCAGAGCCAGAGCTATGTGATTGTAAATAGGACGGTTAAACGGTCGATCTGATCGCGATTCGTGTCCAGTGGGAGGCGGCCGTGTCACGGGTGACACGAACCCGCCGATCTGGCGAATCATCTATTTCGCGCGGCCGAACTACGCGCTATGGTGTAGGTATGAGTTTTGGTCGTCCCAGAAAACTCTTTACCGAAGCCGAACTGTACGAGTACGCCGTGGGAGCGCTCGGTCGGCGCGCGCGTTCGGTTGCGGAACTGAAACGCCTGCTGCGAAATCGAGTCGAGGCCGACACGGAAATTGGCAAAACGCTGGTGGAGTTGATCATCGTTCGCCTGACGGATCGCGGGTATTTGAACGACGCGAAATACGCCGCGGCTTTTTCTTCCTACCGTCGCGATAACGAAAAGTTCGGAAGCCGGCGAGTCATCACCGATCTAAGAATCAAAGGCGTGCATCCGGAAGTGATCGAAAAGGCCGTGGCCTCCGCCTATGAAGACGTAAGCGAAGAGAAGCTCGCACGCGATTTCCTGCGCCGCAAACGCTTCCAGAAGCCGAAGGACCAGAAGGAAACAGCGCGTATTTTCCGGCGGCTGATGCGCGCGGGGTTCGGGTCAAAGACGATCTTCACGATTCTCAAGAAGTGGGATATGGACGACGAGACTTTGATGGCACTGGAAGGCGAAACGCTGGACGAGACAGGATGAACATCCGCAGTTTTCCTTTGCGACCTTCGCGATTCCTTTCCGCGCTTTGCGGTTACGGATTTTTCTCGATAACCTCAGGAGATTTCCTTTAGGCATTCAACCTATTTAGGTTGGGATCGCCACCGGCGGCGCAGCTTGCATCCACGCTGCCTCATCCCTCATACTCAATCCATCCCAAGTTCACAACTGGAGGAATCATGAAATACAAATTGTCTTTCGCCGTGCTCGCTCTGGCGGCGTTTGCCTACGGTCAGGATGCTGCCACCGATGTGAAGGAAGCTGCCAAGGACACCGGCCACGCCACCAAGACCGCCGCAACCAAGACCGCGCACGCCACCACGAAGGCGGCCGACAAGACGGCTGATGCGACGACCCACGCAGCCAAGGCAACGGCTCACGGGACCGCAAAGGCGGCCGACAAGACGGCTGACGCTACAACCGACGCAGCGAAGAAGACCGCGCACGGAACCGCGAAAGCCGCCGACAAGACTGAAGACGCCACCGAAGGTGCTGCCAAGAAGACCGGCAATGCCATCACGAAAGGCGCCAAGGGCACGGCTCACGGCGTGAAAAAAGGCGCCGAGGCGACCGCTGACGCAGTAAAGTAACGTCTGGTCGGCTACGAAGTTTTGGCGGTTCCTCCAGTGAGTTGCTGGCGGAGGAGGTCCTCCACGTCGCCGATCTTGTCGCCGAGTAGATGCATCTTGTGGGCGAGGCCTTGAATCTCGGCCTCGGCCCGGCGGTTGACGTCGTAGTCCAACTCGCCGCGCAACCGGTCCTTTTTGTCCTGCCGGTTCTGGCTCATCATGATCACCGGCGCCTGGATCGCCGCCAGCATCGACAGAAACAGATTGAGCAGGATGAACGGATAGGGATCCCAGGCCCGCCCGCGCAGCCCGATGTTGATGGCGGTATAGGTGAGCAGCACGAAGCCGAAGGTCGTGATGAAAGTCCACGATCCGCCAAAGCTGGCGACCACGTCGGCAATTCGCTCACCCAGAGTTTCCTCTTGCTCGATGATTTCGTTCAGATTCCGCATGGCGCGCACCCGCACCAGATGCTGCGCGGCGTGAAATTGTTTTCCCAGAACCGAAAGCATGTCCATGCCGGCCATGGGCTTGCGCTGGAGCAGAATGGCGATGTCTTCGCGATCCACTTCGATGCAGACCGACTCTTCCAGCGCGTTGGCGTTGGTCTGATGCGGCGTCATGTCGAGCATGGAAGCGAATCCAAAAAATTCTCCGTGGACGGGTTCATCCACAACCACTTCCTGATGATCTTCGTCCACGGTCGTGACCCGGATCATTCCCGTCACCAGTACATAGGCCTGTCCGCTCGCATCGCCCATCTTCCAGATACGTTGGCGGGCAGCGAATGTCTTCACCTCAACCTGCGCCGCCAACACCGCGGTTTCGTCGTCGTCGAGTAAAGCAAAGAGTGGAACTTGCTTGAGAATTTCTGGATTGCACGGCATTTCTTCTCTCCTCCGAAGCACAGAGAGGATTGCACAACTCATTGGCCCAGACAACCGGATGTTCCAGATACCAACGAATCCATTCTGGAGAGCCCCAGCCGCGAATCGGCGAAGTATGAAAGCCCGGCACGTGAGTGCCGGGTGGCTGCGGGGAAAGAATCGAGTCCCGCGAGGGACAACACTTTGCCGCGGAGGAAGGCACCAGCTCGCGTCAGCACATTCGCCCGTTCGCTGTGCCCCATTCGGTTATTCATTTAGAATTTAAGTTTCCATGCTCACTGGCTCCGAAATCCGTCAAAAGTTCCTGGACTTCTTTGAGAAGAAGAAGCACAAGATCGTCCATTCCTCATCGCTCGTCCCCCAGAACGACCCCACCCTGCTCTTCACCAATGCCGGGATGAACCAGTTCAAAGACGTCTTCCTCGGTCTGGAGAAACGCGACTACAACCGCGCCACCACTTCCCAGAAATGCGTCCGCGCCGGCGGCAAGCATAACGATCTTGAGAACGTCGGCTTCACCAATCGGCACCATACGTTTTTCGAGATGTTGGGGAATTTTTCTTTTGGCGATTACTTCAAGAAAGACGCGATTGCCTACGCCTGGGAACTGCTGACTTCGCCCGAGTGGTTCGGGATTCCGAAGGACAAACTGTACATCACGATCTTTGAGGGCGCGCCCCTAGATGATATTCCGCGCGACGACGAAGCAGAAAAGTTTTGGATCGAAACCGGAGTCCCCAAAGAGCGAATCTTCGCGATGGGCATGAAAGACAATTTCTGGCAGATGGGCGATACCGGACCGTGCGGCCCGTGCAGCGAAATTCACTACGATATGGGCCCTGCCGCCAGCGACCGAGGACATACCGACTGTATATTCCCTCGATGCGATTGTGGACGGTACGTCGAAATCTGGAATTTGGTGTTCATGCAATATGATCGCCAGCCGAGGCCCGAAGTTCCCGAGATGCTCCGATTCAATCGCCTACCAAAGCCGTCGATCGATACTGGCGCGGGGTTGGAACGGCTAGCTGCGGTAATGCTGAATCTGAAGGATTCAAAGAAGGTCTCGAATTATGAGACGGATTTGTTTACGCCGCTGATCGCAAAGGCTGGCCTCCTGGCTGCATACGGCGCGATAGAAGCGCCCGGAAAGAGCCTTCCCACGACCGCTGCAGAGGACGTAGCGTCGCGTCGCATCATCGCCGATCACGCTCGGGCATGCACGTTCTTGATTTCCGACGGAGTCTTGCCGTCCAACGAGGGCCGTGGCTACGTTTTGCGGAAAATCCTGCGCCGTGCCATTCGGCACGGTAGGCTCCTCGGCACAGAACGTCCTTTTATGAACGAAATGGTGTATGCGGTGCGCGACGTCATGCTGGACGCCTACCCGGAACTGATCGAGTCTGCGGATCGGATCGCGCAAGTTGTTCTCGCAGAAGAAAAAAGATTTGTACACTCTCTCGCGCTCGGACTGCAAAAACTTGAGGAGGAACTGCTGCGGTCATTCAGCGATCATGAGGAAGCAGGGGCCTTCATCGAGCTAGTAGATGAAGGATACGAACACATTCCCTATACCACAGAGGACGTATTGCGCAAGCGTAAGCTTGCTGGCGGCCCTCCTACGCTTCCGGGGGACAGGGCATTTCGGCTTTACGACACGTTCGGGCTACCTCGCGACTTCATCGAAGACGCATGCCGCGACCGAGAAGTGCGATTTGACGGGGCAGGGTTCGACGGCGCCATGGCCGAACAGCGTGACCGTGCACGCGCGTCCTGGAAAGGCGCCGTCAAACAGACCGCGAACCCAGCCTACCAGCAACTTCCGAAATCAACCTTCGAGGGCTATCGCCAGACCCGCTCCGAAAACTGCGAAGTGCTGGCCATCATTAAGGACGGTCAAGGTGCTCAGGAACTCAATCCCGGCGAGCAGGGTGAACTCATCCTCGACCACACGCCCTTCTACGCTGAGTCCGGAGGACAAGTCGGCGATCGCGGATGGTTCTACTCTGACGATCACAACACGATCGTCGCGGAAGTGGCGGGCTGTTATTCGCCGATTCAGGGAGTACGCGCCCACCAAGGCACGGCTAAACAACCGATCCGCGTGGGCCAAAAAGTCGACGCCGTCGTCAACGCCGACATCCGCCAGTCGACGATGCGCAACCACACGGCCACGCATCTTCTTCATGCTGGCCTGAGAGAAGTCCTCGGCAAGCATGTGAAGCAGGCTGGATCGCTGGTTGCGCCCAATCATCTGCGCTTCGACTTCTCGCATTTCACCGGAGTGGAAGACGAAGAGTTGCAGGATATCGAGGACATCATCAACAAAGAGGTCCTGCGCAATCAGAAAGTCGAGACCATCGCCGACGTTCCTATCGACGACGCGATCAGCAAGTATCACGCGATGGCGCTGTTCGGTGAGAAGTACGGCGACAAAGTTCGCGTGATCAAGATCGGCGACTTCTCCACTGAACTTTGTGGCGGCATCCATACGAGCGCAACCGGCGAAATTGGCCTGATCAAGATTCTGAAAGAAGGAAGTGTGTCGTCCGGCGTGCGGCGGATTGAAGCCGTGACCGGCGAAGGATCGCTCGCACATTTTCGCAAAGACCATGAACTCGAAGGCGTGGTCGCGTCTGTAACCAGCAAGGAGGCTGCCTCGCCCGCCGACGCTCTGCGCGCGGAACTGGAACGGCGCGACTCCGAGATCAAGCGGCTCACTCGCGAACTCGATCAGGCGCGGATGAAGTCGGCATCGTCTTCGGCCGCGTCGGCCACGGACAATGTAAAAGAAGTTCGCGGCGTGAAAGTGCTGGCCCATCGGGTCGACAACCTGGAGCGTGCGCAGTTGCGAACGTTGGTCGATCAGTTGCGCGATAAGATCGGTTCGGGCGTAGTCGTGATCGGCTCGGCCAGCAACGGCAATGTATCGTTGATCGCTGGCGTCACGAAAGATCTGACCAGCCGAATCCAGGCCGGAAAAATTGTCGGAGCAGTCGCCGAGAAAGTCGGAGGCAAGGGCGGCGGACGTCCCGACCTGGCCGAAGCGGGCGGAAAAAATCCCGAGGCGCTGGACTCCGCGCTGGCAGACGTGTACAAAGTCGTGGAGAGTTTGCTGGAAGGTCAGAGGTAAGAGGTGAGATTGCAGAGGTAGGCTGCGAGCTACGAGCTGCGAGCCAGGACTGGGGATAGCTCGCAGCTCGAAGCCCGAAGCTTGTATCGTTGCAGTCTAACCTCTGACCACGGGAAGACGTTTCAATCATGGACGATCGCATTCACTTCATCAAACACAAGGGCAAACAGATTCTGTTCTGCGACTTTACGAATGCCACGGCCCATCAGATGCTGTTGCTGGTGGAACACATCCGCGTCGTGGTGGCGCGGCACACTAGCGAATTGATGGTCACCTTAGGCGATTTCACCGGTGCGGAAGTGGATCGTACGGTTGCCACGAAGATCAAAGAAGTACTCACTCTCGATCGTCCGTTCGTGAAGAAGACGGCCTGGGTCGGCACCGAACACATTCCGCACGCCGTCATGGAAGGCTTTCACACATTCTCCCAACGCACCATCGCCACGTTTAAGACGCGGGAAGAAGCAATGGACTGGCTGGTGGAAGAATAGTTCTCAGTTCTCAGTTCTCAGCGGGCGATGCCGGCGGCATTGTTCAGGTCGCGATTTTGTTTTTACTGAGAACTGAGAACCGGGAACTGAGAACTCTTTTCTTGACATAGCTATCTCACATAGCTATCATAGTTACATGCAGGTCAGTGTCGCGAATGCCAAAAACAAGCTGCCGGAATTGATTAAGGCGGTCGAAGATGGCGAGCCCGTGACGATCTGCCGCCGGGGTGTGCCGGTGGTGGATCTGGTGCGCACGAAGAAGCCCAGCCGCAAGCAAAGGACGCTGGGGACGCTGAAAGGAAAAATTCACGTTCTCGATCCGAACTGGTGGAAGCCGATGACGGACGAAGAGGTGGAAAATTTCCTCGCGGGGCGCGACTGACGTGCGCCTGCTTCTGGACACGGCGGTTCTGATCTATGCGGTGGAATCGCCGGAGCGACTCAGCAAGCGTGCCTCCGCTGCCTTGCGGAACCCCTCAAATATTCTTGAGTTGAGCGCGGTTTCGCTGGTCGAGATCGCGATCAAGGCTTCCCTGGGCAAGCTTAGAATTTCAGAAGCGGTGGCGCGACAGGCCGTTGAGGATCTGGATATCCGCGTACTGCCCTACACCGCCGCGCATGCATTTCAACTTTTCAGCCTTCCTCTGCACCACGGCGATCCTTTCGATCGCCAGATTATTGCCCAGGCGTTGTCCGAAAAAATTCCGGTCGCGAGCCCCGATGAGAAGTTCGGTCTTTACGCGGGGCTTAAGATCGTCTGGTGAGCGGTGGCTGGTTCTCAGTTCGGTGAGTTAACTCGTGTGCAGTCTATTGCGGAACGTTCAACTCCGCCATCGCAGCGTCACCGGCCCGCTCATCGGATGTTGAAATTCTCCGCCAGTCTTCTTCATCTCCAGCATTGCGTTCTTCAACCCGAAGTACCATTTCGCGGGGCGGTCGGCGTCGTCGATCAGCATCAGGTGCGGGTTGTGCTTCAAGCCTTCGGATTGCTCTTCCATCGTGCGGCGGTCTTGCTCGACGAATTTTGCGAAGACGAATTTCAGCAGCTCCGGCGCAAATGGTACCCAGCGAAAAGTATTCCATGCCGCCACTACGTCGATGCGGCAATGGTCGCGCGTGATCGGCGTGACGGTCGTCAGACTTGAGAACCAGTATTTGCCGACGCGAATAGTTTCCGAGCGCATGTTGGGCAGGACGAAGTCGATCGTCGTGTTGATGGAATCGGCGTCGGCGTAGAGGCGCAGGAGTTTGTAGGGCGCGCTGTTTGAACTGGGCGTGTGCGCGCTCATGCGGAAGCCGTAGGGGATAGGTTCAAAGTTCTTGTGTTTTTCGTGGATCGAACTTTGTGTACGCCACCACCAGGCTTGATGAACGAACGGGCCGTGAGCGGGATCCATCAGTCCGATGATGCCGTGATCAACGCTGCACGGCAGATCGGCGGTCAAATACGCGAGTTTGTAGTGCTCGCTGAATTTCGGAATCTCTGGGGCCGGGGTTGGTGCAGGCGCGGCTTTCGTGAAGCCTGCGCCCGCGGGAGAGGGATCGGGGATGAACACCCAGATAAAATCATCGCGCTCTTCGCAAGGGAAACTTCCCGCGTAAATGCGATCGACTTTCAACTTCTGATCGGCGACCAGCGATGGAATTACTGTGCATTGACCGCTGTGCGCGTCGAATCGCCAGCCGTGATAAGAACACTCCACTTCTTCGCCGATGAGGTGGCCGCAGGAAAGCGGCATGCCGCGATGAGGGCAGGCGTCGCGGAGAGCAAATGCGCGTCCGGCGCGGTCGCGGCCGAGAGCGAGCGGCGTTTCGAGCAGCATCGCTTTTGTCAGTTTGCCGCGGCTTAGTTTGTTCGACGGCAAGGCGCGATACCAGAATCCGAAGAGCATGAGCGAGTCGGGGGTCTGGCGTTCGAGTTGAGAATCTTGCGGCATGCGACAAGGCAGGATATCGCACGCTGCCCAAAATCAAAACCTTCAAAGGCAGCTGTTAGCTCTTAGCTCTCAGCTGTTAGGAAAAAACTCGTCCGCGAGAGCTGACAGCCGAGAGCTGCGAGCTTGGTTTACCGCAGGCGAGAATTCAGGTTGGCGTAGGCAGCGCTGGCTGCGCCGGGTTCTTCCAGGTGATCGAGGAAAAGTTTGCGCAGCACGGCCGCGCCGATCTTTCCTTCGAGATAGGCGTCGTAGAGGTCGTTGCCCAGAAGGTACCCCAGTTGTCGGGTAACGTAATCGCGCTTGCGTCCGGTGAAGGCTAGGACTCGCGTCCAATCGGAGGACGCGGGCCGCTCGCGTTGGGCGCGGGCGGAATCGCGATGCCACGCCAGGAAATCAAGAATCTCAACCGCGTCCGGGTAGGGAAGGGAAGTTTGTTGCTCGAGATCTTCGCGGGTCAGATCGTAGAGCGCGTGCAGATCGGCATCGCGAAAAGCGGGGCGCGCTGGATACAGGATACGCGATCCGAAACAGGCGAGGGCATGTTCCAGGGTCGCGGCGAAGAATGCGTCCTGGGGCGCGCGAGGCGCGGGGACTTTGCCATTGACGCGATCCGGCAGCCCGCGGCATGCGTGATGCAGGAATCTTGTGGCGTCCTCGGTGGCGGAGATCATCTGAAACTGGCGAATGTAAAACGCGTTCAGCGGCGCCAGGTAGGCGCTTCCGCGTTCGTGAACTCGCTGCAACATCGTGCGGCGCTGCGTCGGTGAAAATCCTTTGCGAGACAGAAGGCGGCGCAAAAGCGCGTCGGAGTTGCGGGAATAAACTTCCGGCATCAGATCCACGAGTTGACGCGGCTGCGTTGTGTTGTGGGGCGAGTACAGATTGAGGCCGAGAAAGCGCACCAGGCCATCAATCAAGTTGTAAACGGTGGGGCCAAGATCGATTGCCCCCTGTTCGTTGCGTCCCCAGCGGTTGAGATAGAGGCGGTAGTTCTCGTATTTTTCGAGCGGCGTCGCATTGAAGACGCAGACCACGTCATCGGCAACGCGGACCGCTTGCACGTGATCCGATGGTTCGCCGGCCGCCCGCCAATACAGGGCGTCGACGTTTTGCAGCGCCGTGAGCACACGCGCTTTGGGCAATCGTTCGCGGATTTGCGCAGGCAGATGCCGGGGCGCGAGATGCGATTCTCCGAAGAGTACAAGCAAGAGAGCGTCGGGATGGCGTCCGCGAATTTCCGCGATCTTGTCGGCGGCGTGCCGATCGCGTGCGCCGATTTTGCGCAAGTCATCGCGGGGCATGCAGTCCAGGCCGTATAGCCCAACGGCATGATCGCGGGCGGCCGAGAGCAATTCGTAAAACGGAGCCCAGTCG
Source organism: Acidobacteriota bacterium (assembly GCA_043734305.1). GTDB lineage: Bacteria > Acidobacteriota > Terriglobia > Terriglobales > Acidobacteriaceae > Acidiflorens. Next base: position 20,946 of record JAYTFO010000255.1, read on the forward strand.
TATCCCCAATCAAGGTCAAAGCGAATGCGCTGGCGAAGTTCCGCTTCGTCAATCTCGCCGCGCCACCACTCATCGACAATATGCTGGTCGCGCGAAAAGATTGTCTCCACGCCGAGAACCACGGTGCGTTGGTGCACCTCCGGATCGCGGATCAGCGAAGCCAGGTAACGCTGCGAACTCGGCAGCGCATGGTAGTCGGCGACGAGCACGATCTCGGAATTGACGATCTTGTCGCGAACCTGCTCAGGAGTGAGAATCGTTTCGTAGGAACGGTAGGCGTCGCGAAAGTCGCGGAGATATTTGCGACCGCCGGCGTGGTCGTAGCTGCGGATGTCGCGCTCCACGCCCACCAGGGCGTGAAGCTGCGCCGCGCTGCGCCGTGATCGTAAGATGCCGTGCGTTGCCATGTCTTGTGAAGAATTGTTGATTTTTGATTGTTGATTTGAAGATCAGCGTTTCTGCCAAATCCCGAAAATCAACAATCAAAAATCAATAAATCAACAATCGCCACGCTGCCGTTTCCTTGACTTGCCTCTTGCCGCTCCCTATCCTCAACGTTTCGCGGCAATCATCAACTTGCCGCGCCGGAGCCTTTCTTTGCCGATCCAACCGCCGGAAAACCTGACCGTCGCCACCACCGGCGCCAGCGGATCGTTATTTCTCAAACACCTGCTGCTCACCGTCGAGCGCGACGACCGCGTCAAGACCGTAAACTTCATCGCTTCCGACAGCGCCTTGCGCGTCATGGCCGAGGAGCTTGCCATCGAAGGCCGTGCTGATCTCCTACGTCAAATCATCGGCATGCCGTCGCAAAAGATTCGCCAGCAAACCAACGCCGATATCGGCGCGAACGTGGCCAGCGGGTCGTATCCTTCCGACGCGATGGTCGTAATCCCGTGCAGCGTCGGCACTCTCGGACGCATCGCCCACGGCATCGCCTCTCACCTGATCGAACGCGCTGCCGATGTGTGCCTTAAAGAGCGGCGTCCGCTGGTGCTGTGCATGCGCGAAACGCCGCTGAATAAGATTCACATCCGCAACATGTCGCTCGCCGCCGACGCCGGGGCCACGATCTTTCCGCTCATCCCCACCTTTTACAACCGTCCGCCCAACCTCGAAGCGATGGCCCAGGAATTCGCCAACCGCGTGCTAGGCCACATCGGACTGGTACAGCCGGATGCTTATCGTTGGAAGGGATAGTGGAGTTCTCAGTTCTCAGTTCCCAGTTCTCAGAAAAGCCTGAGGTTAGGCACTGAGAACTGGGAACTGAGAACTTCTTTAAAGATCTGTGACTTAGGGGAAAGTCGTCCCACTTTTGCAGGATGATTCAGTCTAGAGACGGTAGGGTGACGAAGGTAGATGCCCGCCGGGCATGTACAGGCGGTGCGGACCAGTCTTCCTGAGACCCAAGACCTGTGACCCGATTCTCTGTTGCTCTTTTCGGAACCCCACTCTTGTGCTGTTGACTCGCGCCAGCGTTTTTTCGTACTCTGCGATTACACCGGAAAGGAGGTGCTCGGATGCAAAGTTCAGATTCACATAGTTGTTCCAGACCAGGTGAGGTGGCTGAGACTTAGAGCGGTTGCTCTAATTCCATGGGGAGTTCCTGTAGACCCTTTGGTCGGGGAAAGCAGGGACATCTCTCGCAACAATCCGTGAGTATGGGCTGATCCACCCGTCACACGCTGTGCCGGGTACCGGAATGAGCGGGGGGCCACGAGAGTGACCGCCTCAGTCAATCCCAACCAGTCCACCGGACAGCCCGCAGGCTGCAAAGCTTGCGGGCTGTTCTTTTTGTATTCACACGTCCTTAATGTTCACATCCAAAATGTTCACAGATCACAGGCGATCGTTGCGCAGATCACAACAAAAGCCAGCGCGATTCGTGTATGTTTTATTGGCCAGGGCAGTTCGAACCCTTTTACTATTGGAAGGGTTTGGATTTCCTGAGACCCAAGACCTAACACCTGAGATCTGACTATGGACGACAAGCATTACCATGCACGCATCACGACACGCAAAGAGTTTGCCGACGATCTGTGGATGATCCGGGTTGATCCGGGGGCGGAATTTCCGTTTACCCCCGGACAATACGCAACCCTCGGAGTAGAGGGCGTCGACAAAGAGGGCCGGCGCCTGGAGCGCGCGTATTCGATCGTGTCGTCTCCCTACGAAAAAGAGGTTGAATTCTTTTTTGAACTGGTGCCGCAAGGGGCGCTCACTCCGCGGCTCTACAAACTTCAGGTCGGCGACGAAGTCCTGATGCGCAAAGTTCCCAAGGGACGCTTCACCCTGGAAACTACCCATCCCGGCCACACCAAACACCTGTTGGTCAGCACCGTCACCGGGGCAGCGCCTTTTGTAAGTTATGTCCGCAGCATGTTCAAGGACTGGAAAGAGGGCAAGTTTGCCGGCGATCACCAGTTATTTATCCTGAACGGCGCCAGCCGGCCCTGGGAATTTGGCTATCGCGAAGAATTGGAGAATTTTGCGAAGCAAGCGCCCTGGCTTACCTACGTGCCGACCGTGAGCCGTCCGTGGGAAGATCCAACCTGGAAAGGCGAAACCGGCCGCGTCGACGATGTTCTCCGCAAGTACGCCGACCAGTGGGGATGCACCGCACAAAACAGCATTGCCTACCTGTGCGGCCATCCGGACATGATCGAGAACGGCAAAGGCATGCTCAAACGCATCGGCTTCGAGAAAGAGAGCATGAAAGAAGAGGTCTATTGGATTCCGCCGAAGCCCGGCGCGTAAGAGTTTCGTTGAGCGAACGATAGTCCCGGATTCTTCAATTCAACAAATGCTGTCATCCCAAGCGAAGCGAGGGATATGCATTCGTCAGCGGACTGCAGATCCCTCGCTCCGCTCGGGATGACAGTTTCCAGGGTGTTGGTGCTAGCGCTGGAGTGATTTTCACCATGGGCCGCTAGGCTGTTACTCCTGCTCTGCCGGCGCGAAGAACACCAGGACTTCCAACTCTTCTTCAACGTCGTAAAACCTGTGCTCTGCTTCCGCTTCCACAAAAATCACAAAACCCGCCTTCACTTCGCCATGCTCGCTTCCGATCTGCATACGCGCGCGGCCCCGGACTACGTAATACATTTCGTCTTCACGATGAGGCTTTTGCGGATCGCTGCCGCCCTTCGGCAGCACGTAGACGCCCGCACTCATCGCCGGAACGCGTAGAAATTCCAGATAGAGTTTGGATTTCGCGGCGCGTTGCCGGTTGATGTCGTCGAGACGAAAGAAACGGTTCATTTCGGACTCCAATTGCAGTGTTAAGCGGAAAAGGTCGATTTGTATCAGGGCATCGATTTAGCGGCTGCCGCACTGGTCTGTGCTGAGGGCCCCCCTTCAGGGACTGGCAAGCCGTCGTCGCTACGAATGTTTGATTACTGAGAACTGAGAACCGGGACCTGAGAATTGCTTCACACCGCTCCGCGAAAAAATATGTCCGTATACTGACGCACGATCGCGTCCCCCGTGAGCGGGCCGTCGGGTTTGTACCACTGGTAAATCCAATTGATCATCCCCAACAGGGCGAAAGCCGCGGCACGGGGCATGACCTGGGAAGTCGAGTTGCGCTGCCGCTGCACGTCCGCAATCAGGTTCTCGACGAAGTGTACGTAGTCTTTCTTGCGCGCATTGATCTTGCGCCGAAAGGCCGCCGGCAGCGGATGATTCTCATGCAGCATGACCGTAATCTCACGATCTTCCTCGCTGAGCACCACTTCAATATGCAGCCGGATCAGCGTCCGCAACCGTTCTTCCGCGCCCTCGACCCGCCGCGCCGCATTGATGACCCGCTCCTCCGTGATGTCCATCGCATGCGACATGATGTGGAACAGGATCTCGTCTTTCGACTGAAAATGGTGGTAGAGTCCACCCTTCGACAGCTTCAGAGCAGCCGCCACATCGTTCATGGACGTGGCATCGTAGCCCTGCTGCTGAAACAGCCGGCCGGCAGCGCGCATAATTTCCTGTCGAGGTTCCATGATGGCTTCGCGGTGCATTACCAAGATGGTATCGCGGAATGGGCGCGGGTGTCAGTAGCCCTAGCTGCTTCTTGACATGCGTTGCGTTACGCATTACGCTACACTCACGGTACAGGATGATCCTGTCGATTCGCCACAAGGGCTTGAAGCGTTTTTATGAAGACGGCGATTCTCGTGGTGTGATCGGCGAGCATGTGGCAAAGTTGGGTGACATTCTCTCGCGCCTGGATGCAGCCGCTGCCATCGGCGACTTGGAAGTGCCCGGTTTCCGCCTGCATCCGCTCAAAGGCAACCGTAGAGTTTTTTGGGCTGTGACAGTTCGCGCTAACTGGCGCGTGGTTTTCCGTTTCGTTGAGCGGGACGTACTGGACGTTGACTATATCGACTATCACTGAGAGAGGTAGCCATGCCGATGAAAAATCCACCGCACCCCGGCGGATTTGTGTTGCGCCAATGTATCGAGCCATTGGGTCTGACGATCACAGAAGCCGCTGCGGCTCTCGGCGTGACGCGCACCACGCTGTCGGAGCTGGTCAACGAGAGGCGCGGTATCTCCCCTGAAATGGCAGTCCGGCTGTCCAAGGTTTTTGGAGGCAACGCCGCGACCTGGCTTACCCAGCAAGCTCACTACGATCTGGCACAAGTCCAAGCCGACCGAATCAAACTGAAACGGCTGGAATTCGCGTAGAGCAAACCCCTGCCCGGCGAAGCGAGGGCCTCATCCCGCCATCGCGTACAAGAATTCCACATACGACCGCACCGCCCCGTCCATCCCCTGCACCTTGGGGTTGGTGGAGTCGATGAGAAAATATTCATTCGGGGCGTGAGCGCCATTTCCGTGGCCAAGTCCGAAGCCGCCTGCGGGCAGGTGCAGAGGATCGCCGGTGAAAACGTATCCTGGCCAGGAGCCGGCGCTGCGCGGCATCACGATGGGATCGATCCCCGCTCGCCGATAGACTTCCAGTTCTTTTTTGATAATCGGCGCATCGGGCGACGTGCTGTTTGGATCGTATCCGCCCGTCATGTTCACTTCGATGTCGCCATATCCTTGCTTAGCGAGATGCGCTTTCAGCGAGGCCAAAGCATCGGCGGCGGTCATGTCGGGCACTAATCGCAAATCGATCTTTGCGACCGCCCGATGTGGAAGAATCGTCTTGCCGCCGGGCCCGGTGTAACCTCCCACCAGCCCTTCGATGTTCACGGTCGGCCGCGACATCAGCAGTTCCAAAGACTCGCGCCAGCCAACATCGCCGACCCAATGCTTCACGCCCATCTGCTTCATCGCGGTCGCTTCGTCCAGACGCTTCGACGCAACTTCGATCATCGCCTTTTCGGTTGCGGACAGCGGCCGCGCTTTGTCGGCGAAGCCGGGAATCGCCGGTGTGTTGCCGTCGGCCGAGACCAGCGTGTTCAGAGCGTGCACCAGATGCCAGGCGGGACTATCCACGCGCGCCTTTTCGCTGGAGTGAAGATCGGCGGCCGGACCTCGTCCCCAGCGCTCGCCGCTCGAAACCAGTTCGAGTTCGACTACGCCCTTGGCGCCAAGCTCCACGACGATGCTGCCGTCGAGATCCTGCGCGGCGTCGGGCAGAAAAATTCCTTCGGACTTCTTGAGCGCCGCAATCACCTCGGGCCGGCGCACGATCTGCGGAAAGTGCGGCGACCCGATTTCTTCTTCCCCTTCAGCGATCAGCACAAAGTTGACCGGCATCTTTCGTCCCGCGCCGCGGATCGCGTGCAACGCAGCGAGAAAAGTCGCCTCGGGCCCTTTCTGATTCACCGCGCCGCGTCCGACGACGACTTTGCCGACACCGGGCTTATCCACCAGCGCGGCATCCCACGGCGGCGACGACCACTCCGCCGGGTTCACCTGCTTCACGTCGTACATGAAATAAACGCCCAGCGTTTTCGGAGCTCCCGCGTCGAGCGTCGCAAAGATGCCGGGCTGTCCGTCGGTAGGAATCTTGTTCACCGACTGGAAGCCGGCATCGCGAAGCATCTGCATGGTGAGCTCGCAACCTTCGTTGACCTCGCGATTCTCAGCGGCAATCGAAGGCTGGCGAATCCAGGTTTGCAGGCGTTTGACGGCCTCGTCGTGACGTTTTTCGATTTCTTTGAAAACCGGGTCAAGATCAGAGGAAGCGGCGGTTGAGAGTTTGGGCGACGATAAAGCCGCGGCAGTCGCAGCAGCACCTGCGAGAAAAGTTCTGCGGTCCATGGCGAGGAGAGTATCGCGAAGGCGCAGAGGTTGTCCAACGCTCGTCGAACCTCGAATCCGTGTCTGGTTTCTAGTCGAACTCTTATTGCTTCAGATGAGCGTGTATACTGCACCGGCAATTCTAAATGCGTTTGGATCGGGGAGGATTTCTACGCAGCTTAGGACAACGATCAATAGAGTCGATGTCGAGATTGATCTGCCAGCGGTTGGCGAGGAAGTTCACTCTGAACCTCTCGGCTCTTGCGTGCCAGATTGAGTGATCCAAACGTAAAGAATCGCGAAGCTATATGCGAGTGCTTCCTGTATGCGCTGCGAAGCTGTCCAGGAGCAAATGCCAGCGATCTGTGGCATCACGTCGTCTATCGGTTGTATTGCGAAATTTTGCCGGAATTCCGAAACCAAGATCCGAAACAGAGCTGGGTGCGGGCTTCCGGTGATGCATTGGAGGCTGCCGTGGAAAGAATCTACTCGCCAGCCCTCTCTCCTCACAACATTACAATCACTGCGTTGCTCAGCCGCCAAGGTACGAAAGCTGTTTTGAAAGAGATCGGACTGGAGAACAAGGTTGGTGATTCGAAGCTTGATATGGTTCTACGAGTCCACGTCGCCGAACAAGTGTGGGCTATCTTCGGAGGGGTACACGTAAAGGCAAGCCTGGCGGAACGCGTGTCCGACGATATTCCTTGCAGCAGAGCGATGATGGGGGCGGGTTACTTTTCGCCCCTCTGGACCTTGGATGTGAAGTCGTTTCCACCGTCGGGAGACCTAGTCAACCGAGGAGAACTCGGCTCGCCGACTCAGCCGAGCGATAAGCGCAAGTATGTCGAGATCCATGGAGATTTTGATCACTGCTACAGTGCGAACGCACGGACGGTGCCATCGGCTGGACAAACGCAATCCGGCAAGCGCATCTTTAAGCCTTGAGTTGCTCAATCAGCCCGACCCATTCGCGGTCGAGGCGATTCGAAGGGCTGCTCAGTGGCTTCAGTCACTTCGAAGGGAGTAACGTCCGCTAGCCGAATAGTTTCTCTTGAGCAGAGTCTTTGCCGAATACGTATTCCCGTGCAATCTGGCACATGGTAGCGTCAAGCTCGAATCCCAAGAAGTCTTGGTCGAGCATCCGCGCAGCCTTTGCGGTCGTACCACTCCCCATGAATGGGTCAAATATGACTCCCCGTTTCTCCAGACCGCTTGCCTTGATGCATTGGAGCGGCAGATCCAGGGGAAACGTCGAGCAATGTGAAGTAAGGTTTGGGGTTTGAACGAGCTTGAAAACGGACCCGACCGGCGGTTTCAGTCTGAACGAGTGACGCTCATTCTTGGCGAAAATGTAGATACCCTCGTGTCTCCTGTGGGGTCGCCTGCACAGGCCCTCGGGCATCGGGCGCGATTTTTCCCAGATTACCTCGCCTCGGAATAAGAACCCGCGATCACACATGGCAATCACGATTCGATATGGAATTGCCAGGAGATTCCCGTATTTGAGCCAGCCCACATCCTCGTTTACAAAGGCACGCCGACGACCGCGATTCTTCGTGTATGCAGAATTCTCAGGCGAGAGACCCGTGCCATCTTTGCCCAACGAACTATACACATAGTCGTCCTCTCTCCAGTTGATGGGAGTGTTGTAGCTATCCCCAATGTTAAGCCAAAGCGTACCCGAGGGCTTCAGACACCTCATGGTTTCTCCCAAAATGGTCGCCAAATTCCCGATATAGTCGCGCGGGTCAGGTTCTGACCCAAGGCCGACACTTCCCCTCTGTCCCCAGTAGGGGGGTGACGTGACCGCGACGTCAAAACTGTCATCTGGAATTTGTCGGAGACCATGAAGAGAGTCTTCATTGTGAACGGTGTTAAGGACCCAAGGCCCAAGGCGACGAACATCAACCACTTCTGGTGTAGTTTCCAAGGAGGCCATAGCAGTGAAATCAACAGCAAGTGTAACGCCTTACGCAGAGCAAATCAGAACTTAAGAACGTGTCTATCCCAATCGTCCTTTTTCCCGTTGGTGCCCGCAGTAGTTACATCGTTGCTTGACACCCCGCACCTAGAATACAATGGCATTGCAAACAAACCGGCCGGTCGGTCAGTTCGTCTGCCTGCATCCATAAATCTTAAGGAGCTTTCCCGTGGCCACAGTCTTCTATCAGAATGATGCCAACCCCTCCGCCCTCAAGGGCAAAACGATTGCTGTGTTCGGCTACGGCTCCCAGGGACACGCTCAGGCGCAGAACCTTCGCGACAGCGGATACGACGTCATCATCGGGCTCGATCCTGAGCGCGGTTCGGCTGCGCAGGCGCGCGCCGACGGCATGACAGTGGTCGCTCCCGCGGAAGCGGCCAAGCGCGCTGACTGGATTCAGATTCTCACTCCTGACGAAACTCAGGCTGACTTCTACGAGTCGGCGATCAAGCCGCATTTGACCAAGGGGAAAATTCTCGGCTTCTCGCATGGCTTCAGCATTCATTTCAAGACGATCGAGCCGCCGAAAGATGTGGACGTGGTCATGATCGCGCCGAAGAGTCCGGGACATCTGCTACGCCGAGTGTATGCGCAGGGCGGCGGAGTGCCGTCGCTGCTGGCGATTCATCAGGACGCCAGCGGACGCGCTCACGAATTCGCACTCAGCTACGCGCACGGTATCGGTTCGACCCGCGCGGGCGTCCTCCAGACAACTTTCAAAGAAGAAACAGAAAGCGATCTATTCGGCGAGCAGGCCGTGCTTTGTGGCGGACTGACTTCGCTCATCAAGAAAGGTTTTGAGACGCTGGTCGAAGCCGGCTACGCGCCGGAGATCGCCTACTTCGAATGCTGCCACGAGATGAAGTTAATCGTTGACCTGATCTACGAAGGCGGCCTGAGCCGCATGCGTTACTCGATCTCAAACACCGCCGAATACGGCGACCTGACTCGCGGCGGCGTTGTTGTCAACGACGAGGCGAAAGTCGAGATGAAGAAGATCCTGGCGCGCATTCAGGATGGCAGCTTCGCCAGAGAGTGGATTGAAGAGAACAAAAAAGGCGGCAAGAATTTTGCCGCGCTGCGTGAAAAAGAAAAGCAGCACCCCATCGAGAAAGTCGGCGAGCAATTGCGGGCGATGATGTCCTGGCTGCCGACCGAGAAGAAGAAAGCCGGCGAAACGGCCAAGGAAGAAGGGCCGCGAGCCGTTAATGAGTAGAGGCCTGCCGTCCGGCGGGGCCTTTTGCCTACCATGCAAATCTGCGTTATGTTCCACGTGGAACGTTTGTACTGGCTATCATGTATGTACGTAAGTGTGTGGATACTGGCGGTAAGACTAAGAATGCACTTGGGTTTCGGGGTACGTCCCGTCTGTCCCCGAATTATCGTGTCCCCGAATTATCCCGAATTATCCCCTTCTTTGTGCTTGCTTCGTATAACCACGTAAGCCGATAATGTTACGCCCTAACGTGCGAGATGTTAGTTCCACCTCTGATAAGGAGTGAAATCATGCACAAATCGATTGCTTGCTTGGTTGTTGCGCTGGCGGTTGCTGTGACCCAGTCCACGCGGGCAGAAACGCTCACCACGCTCTATACGTTTAGCGGAGGAGTGGATGGAGCTTACCCTCAAGCTGGCTTGGTCCTCGACACACAGGGCAATCTCTACGGCACGGCATACGGAGGCGGCAGTGTTTCCTGCACTGGCGGCTGCGGGCTGGTATTCGAGATAACCCCGACCGGCTCAGAGAAGGTGCTCCACAGTTTCCTGGGAGGAGCGGACGGGGCGAACCCCGGAGCGGCATTGATCAGGGACTCGCAGGGGAACCTCTATGGCACAACGTACTACGGGGGCAGTTATGGCTACGGCACCGTGTTTGAGCTGACTCCGACCGGAGTGGAGACGGTGCTTCACGCCTTTACCGGGGGAACGGACGGAGGATTTCCGAACGGCGGTTTGGTAATGGATAAGCAGGGCCACTTCTATGGTACGACCACGTTTGGGGGTCTTCCCAACACCGAGGGTGGGGTGGTATTTGAGATGACTCCGGACGGCACTGAGACCGTACTTTACAGCTTCGGTGCAACGAACGGAGATGGTGTAACCCCGCAGGCAGGCCTAATCTTAGACGCGCAGGGCAATCTTTATGGCACGACCCTCTACACCGGCACCTACCGGGACTGCTGCGGAACAGTGTTTAAAGTAACTCCAACAGGCGTCGCGACAGTCCTCCACACCTTCACGAATTATCCAGACGGTGCTTTTCCCTGGTCAAGCTTGGTCTTCGATACGCAGGGCAATCTATATGGCACGACGTACGGAGGGGGCAGTTATGGCTATGGGACGGTGTTCGAGATAACCCAACTCGGGACAGAGATGGTAATTTACAGCTTCAAGCTTCCGCGTTTTTCTTCGACTAATTCTCACAAGCGAGGGGACGGGGCCAATCCGGTTGCGGGTCTAGTCTTCGATACGCAGGGCAATCTCTACGGCACAACGAAGGCGGGCGGAGTCTTCTCCCGATACTGCATCGCATGTGGGACGATATTCAAGATAACTCCGACCGGCTCAGAGACTGTGCTGTACGGGTTCACTGGAGGTGCGGACGGGGCGTATCCGTACTCCAGCCTAGTCTTCGACACCCAGGGCAATCTCTACGGCACAACCTCCGACGAGAGCGAGCCGCTTTCCCCCCGCGTTTGACCCACTTTCCAGATTTCCAGCTACACTATTCTGTTCCTCCGTACCCCCATGGACCTCAAACATCGCAGTCGCAATATCACTGATGGGCGCGACCGGGCTCCGGCTCGCGCTATGTACAAGGGCGTCGGCTTTACGGACGCCGATCTTGCGAAGCCGCTCATCGCGGTTGCCAATACGTGGATCGAAACCATGCCCTGCAACTTTCATCTGCGGCGGCTTTCGGCGAAGGTGAAGGAAGGGATTAGGGCGGCGGGTGGGACTCCGATGGAGTTCAATACGATTGCCATCTCTGACGGCGAGACGATGGGCACGGAAGGGATGCGGGCGTCGTTGGTGAGTCGCGAGGTGATTGCCGACTCGATCGAACTCGTTTGCCGCGGGCAAATGTTCGACGCAGCGGTTTGCGTGGTTGGTTGCGACAAGACGATTCCGGCGGCGGCGATGGCGTTGGCGCGGATGAATCTGCCGGGGATGGTGCTGTACGGCGGAACGATTGCCGCGGGAAAGTACAACGGCAAAGACGTCACAATTCAGGATGTGTTTGAAGCGGTGGGCGCAAATGCGGCGGGCAAGATGAGCGACGCGGATCTGCTGGCGCTGGAAAATGTTGCTTGTCCGGGAGCGGGCGCGTGCGGCGGGCAATACACGGCCAACACGATGAGCACGGTGATGGAATTGATCGGGCTCTCGCCGATGGGGTTCAACGGCGTGCCTGCAATGGATCCGCGCAAAGACGACATCGCGTTCCGCTGCGGCGAAGTTGTCATGAATCTTTTGAAGCTCGGGATTCGTCCCAGCGATATTTTGACGCATGCGGCATTTGAAAATGCGATTGCGGGCGTGGCAACGACCGGCGGCTCGACGAATGCGGTGCTTCATCTGCTCGCGATTTCGCGCGAAATAGGCCTGCCGCTCCAGATCGACGATTTTCAGCGCGTCAGTGAACGCACGCCTCTGCTGGCCGATCTGAAGCCTGCCGGAAAATATGTGGCGGCCGATGTGGACGCTGCCGGAGGCATCACGCTCATCGCGCAACGCTTGCTCGAAGGCAAGCATGTGAATGGCTCGGCGATGACGGTGACAGGAAAAACATTCGCCGAGGAAGCCAACGCCGCGATAGAAACTCCTGGACAGATGGTGATCGCTCCCTTGAGCAAGCCGTTGAAGACGACTGGTGGCTTGGTGATCGTGAAAGGCAACCTCGCTCCCGGTGGCGGTGTGGTGAAGATGAGCGGCCACGAACGGGGATCGCACACCGGGCCCGCGCGTGTGTTCGATTCCGAAGAAGCGGCGATGCAGGCGGTGACCAGTAAGAAAATCAAAGCGGGAGACGTGGTGGTGATCCGCTATGAAGGTCCGAAGGGCGGACCCGGGATGCGCGAGATGTTAAGCGTAACCGCGGCGATTGTCGGCGAAGGACTGGGGGAGAGTGTCGCACTGATTACCGACGGACGCTTTAGTGGGGCGACTCGCGGTCTGATGGTCGGCCATGTTGCTCCGGAAGCGGCGCTGGGCGGGCCGATTGCGGCGATTCGCGAAGGCGATCGCATCAACATCGATACCAAAGTCCGGAAACTGGAACTGGAAATTTCAGACGCCGAAATTGCGCGGCGCATGGCGGAATGGAAGGCTCCGGAGCCGCGCTACAAGACCGGGGTGTTTGCGAAGTATGCGGCGCTGGTGACGTCGGCGTCAGAGGGAGCGATTACTAAGCCGTAACCACGATTGTGGGTCGGACACTCCTGTCCGACTGCCGACAGCACCAAACCCCGCAGCAGGATTTCCACACGCAGCATTTGTCGGACAAGAGTGTCCGACCCACAATCACTCCGAGTTACACTCTTCTTCTGTTCCATAAGGAGGAAAGTATGTCGAAGGCGATCGTTCGGTTCTTGGCCATCCTGGGGGCGTTGTGGCTGATCACGATGGTGATCATGATCGTGGCGGTGCTGGGCGTGAAGGGCAAAGTGTCCGACAAGACGATTCTGGAAGCGAACTTCGAGCAGGCGTTGCCGGAGGATATTCCGGACAGCCCGACTGCCAAGTTGATGAACAGCGAGCAGGCGACGGTGCGCGATGTGGTCGACGCCATCGACCGGGGCGCCGCGGATGACCGCGTCGTGGGCATGGTGGCGAAGATCGGCGCGGCTCCGCTGGGGATGGCGAAGGTGCAGGAGATTCGCGAAGCGGTACAACGTTTTCGCGCGCATAAGAAATTTGCCATCGCCTACGCGGAGACCTTCGGCGAGTTCGGACCGGGCAACGGCGCTTATTATCTGGCGACTGCTTTCGATCAGATTTATTTACAGCCGTCGGGCGACATCGGATTGACCGGCATCATCATGGAGTCTCCGTTCGTAAAGGGGACGCTGGCGAAGCTGGGCGTGACGTTTCATGGCGATCATCGCTACGAATACAAGAACGCGCTCAACTCCTTGACCGAGACAAAATTTACGCCGCCGCACAAAGAGGCGATGACGGCGATCATGACATCCTGGTTCAACCAGATGAAGGACGGCATCTGTCAGGCGCGCCAAATCGCACCGGAAAAGTTTCAATCGATCGTAGACGCGGGACCGTATCTCGGGAAAGAGGCGCTGGACGCCAAGTTGGTGGATGGCGTCGCGTATCGCGACCAGGTCTATGACCAGGCGCGGAGTAAGGCGGGCGCGCGGGCGCAGTTCCTCTATCTGGATAAATACCTGGACCGGGCAGGGCGTCCACATGACAGCGGGAAAAAGATCGCGCTCGTGTTTGGCGTGGGCGGAGTCACGCGCGGCAAAAGCAACTATGATCCGGTGCAGGGCAGCCAGAACATGGGGTCCGACACTGTGGCCGGGGCGATCCGCGCCGCGGCCGCCGACAGCGATATTAAGGCGATTCTATTCCGCGTGGATAGTCCGGGCGGCTCCTACGTTGCGTCCGATACGATCTGGCGGGAAGTTGTGAACGCGCGCAAAGCGGGCAAACCGGTGATTGTTTCGATGGGCGATCTGGCGGGCTCGGGCGGGTACTTCGTCGCCATGGCGGCGGACAAGATCGTTGCCCAGCCCGGAACGATCACGGCGTCCATCGGCGTGCTCGGCGGCAAGATGCTGACCTCCGGCTTGTGGGACAAAGTCGGCCTTACGTGGGACGAGGTTCATCAGGGCAGCAATGCCACCATGTTTACAGGTACGCAGGACTACACTCCCGCGGAGTGGGCCCGGTTCGAAGCCTGGCTGGATCGTGTGTATGTGGATTTCACCGGCAAGGTTGCCGACGGGCGCAAACTGTCCCGGGAAAAAGTGCTTGAGATTGCGAAGGGGCGAATCTGGTCCGGACAGGACGCGAAAAATCTAGGACTGGTGGATGAACTCGGCGGTTTTGATACGGCTCTGAACTTGGCCAAGAAAGCGGCCGGGATCAGCGACGGCGAGGATGTAAAGATCGTGGAATATCCACGGCCGAAGACTTTCTTGCAGAGCCTGCTACAACGTGCAGGCGCTGACAACAGCGACAAGGAAGCGGTCGGGCAGACGCTGGTGCGCGTTATGGAAACGGTGCAACCCGTGGCCCGGCAGCTGGATGCGGCGGGGATTGGTCGCAAGAATCAAGAGCAGGATGACGTTTTGAGAATGCCGCAGATGGAGGCGGGAAAGTAGCGCCGCCCCTTCGGCAAGCTCAGGGCAGGCTCGGCGGCTGTCGTGGGGGCGTCCTCGCTCGCATTGTGACAGCGAGGTCCCTCACACACATGTGGCGGCGAGACGCCGCCACGATGCCGGCGCTACAAAAACAACTACACTCCCAGTTTTTTTACTTCTTCGTTGTAGTACTTGCGGTAGAGGATGCTCCATTCTTCGGAGCCCTCGATGATGGTGCGCTTCTGACTTTCGATCTTGAAGCGGGCGGACTGATCGATGCGGGCTTCCTGCATCAGGAGTGCCTCGAGGATTTTGCGGACTTCCAGGCGAACGGTGTTGCGGTCCTCGATGAACTCCACTTCGTCCATGTCAGCGACAGCGTCGGTGACGACGTGGGCGAGTTTATTGACTTTGTCGCGGCTCAATCGCAAATCAGTTCTCAGTTCCCGGTTCTCAGTTCTCAGTGAAACCCGCCAGCTGAGAACTTAGAACCACTACAGGACAGCTTTATATTTTTTCGTCAGTTCCGTCTTTACCTTGCGAAACATTTCCTGGTAATTCGCGCCGGCCTTCTGCATTTCGTCGGAGTAGGCCTCAAGAATCACGCGCACTTCATCGTTGATGCGGTCTTCGAGCGCCAGTTCCTCGAGCAGGGCAGCATGCACCTTCTCATTGAGGGCGGGCACTGCCTTGGTCTCGATGAGACCACTCGCAGTCAGTTTCTTGGCGACTTCGCGGGCCAGATAGCCCACATATTCCTTGGAGAAAAGCATGTCGGAAGTTTGCAACGAAATTTTAACACGAGGGCAGAGGTTAGAGGCTAGATTGCAGAAGTTAAGCTGCGAGCTACGAGCTTCGAGCCAGGACCCGGGGGAACTCTCGAAGCCCGCGGCCGCAGCTCGAAGCAGCCACCTCCGCAATCTGACCTCTCACCTCTGCCCTATCCATGCCGTACAATGGCGGCTGACCCATGTCACCACATCCTGACGATCTTACCGGCGTAAAAGATGATATGACGGCCTTCATCGAGGGCCTGGGCATGCGCCGTTTTTTTGGCTACGTTGAGGCGGAAGAAATTCCCTGTGTAATGTGGGATTCCGGCGCGAATCCCGATGGCTGGAAGGATTTCGCCGAGTTGGCGAAGTCGGCGGGAGCGGCTTTTCTGACCATGCACGCCTGGGTACTGGAACGCGAAGAGTTGGACCGGCTGTCGAAGCGCCTGGCCGATGGCGAGTACAGCAACGAAGAAGACCTGGAAGAAGCGCGCTGGCTGAAAGCCTATGTCGGCAAAACCGGTTTCCTGCAACTGGGATGGGCCCACCAGGGATGTATGTTCGTCTACGAAGCGGGCACGGAGTGGTACGACCACTATCAGCGCTTGCGGGAGTTGTCCGACGAAGTCGGCGGCTTCATGATCGACGAGGCTGATCAGGACGACGAGAGGTAATGTGGTGCTTAGCAGTTAGCATTTGGCATTTGGCCAAAGAAGTTGGAAGCGAAGGCCCTGGCCAAGTGCCAAGTGCCTTCCCTACGCCGTTTCGACCGTGCTGATCTCTTTGGCGATTTCGGCGGCTAGTTGGTCCTTGCCAGGCATGTGCTTGCGTACAATCCCAGGAAACTCGGCGAGGATTTCTTCGCAACTACGGATAGAACAATGCGGCGCCGCCACAAAGCCGAGCGCGTCCGCGAGTAGGCAACTGTGGCGGATGACCTCCGCGGCGTCCTCGTGGTGAGTCAACGGTTCGTGATGGGAGCAAGTGGTCTCAACGAATGATTCCGGAAGCTTCCAGGCTATTACCAGCATGCGTCCGGCGAAGCAGTGATCGATTCCGAAGGACTCGCGCTCTCTCTGAAGTACGTCCCACGCCGGGTCGGTTGCCGCTCGATCGATTAGGTCAGAGTATGACTGAGGACTGACCGTCGCCAGCGCAATCCTTCCGATATCATGCATAAGTCCGGACGTGTAGGCGAAATCGCGGTCGATGGAATTCCACCGCGCCATTTGTTCCGCAATCATGGCGCAGGCCACGCTGTGCCGCCAACACGCTTGCAGGGCGGGGCTGAACGGCTTCATATACGATCGCAGTCCGACCGCCATGACGATTCTCCTTAGGCGGCGGAAGCCGAGCAGCATCGAGGCTTGCATGATGCTGGTCACTTCCTTGGAAAATGCGATGAGCGGAGAGTTGGCGATCCGGAGAATTTCGCCTGTAAATACCGGGTCAAGGCGGACCAGATCGCATAGTTCGCTCAGGGACGAATTGGCCCCCGTCACCAGATTCAGGGCCTTGAGTGCCACGGTGGGAAAAGGAGGAAGCTTCCCCAGAGCAAGCAGCATTTCCGGCTTGGCGGATTTCGGCGGGTTGGCGGTAAGAGTTCCCATAGCAAAATACAACTGCATACTCTATCGACACTCGCCACACGGACCGCTCATGACCGAAGGGCGTACCTTCACGGATGGCGTGAGGTGAATGTAGCGCCGGCATCTTGCCGGCTGTCGTGGCGGCGTCCCGCCGCCACATCGGATTGCGGTGTTGCCTAGCATGTGGGAGACCCCGCCCCCGGCGCGGCGGGTTGTCCTTGCTCGACGAGGTGCTCTCGCACATGTGGGGGCGGGACGCCCCCACGACAGCCGCCGGGACGGCGGCGCTACATTCGGCGTTCTCACAAAAAAGCAGATGCCGGGTCGCGCGTTCCACGTCGGTCACCACTAGAATCGTTTGCGAGCCCTATGCGTTGGATCTCCAAGCCGGCTGATGCGGTAAAAGCACGAGTACTTAGTGCGGCGCTTACTCAGAGCGGCCTGAAGATTGCGCCGGCGGCTCTGCCTGTGCTGGCCGACCTGCTGGTGCGGCGGGGAATCGACGAGCCCGAAGCGGCGCAGCGTTTTTTGGTACCGGAACTTTCGCATCTCCATGATCCGTTGCAGATGAGCGGGATGAAGCTTGCGCTCGACCGTCTGGAAGCGGCGGTGGAGCGCAAAGAAAAAGTGCTGATCTACGGCGACTACGATGTGGACGGCACCACCGCCATTGTCATTCTCAAAACTGCGATTGAGCTGTGTGGCGGCGCCGCCGACTTTCACGTCCCCCACCGCATTCGCGAAGGCTACGGCATGCGCGATGAAGTCATTGAGCGCGCGGCCGCCGACGGCGTGCGCCTGATCATCAGCGTGGACACAGGCATCCGCGCCTTCGCCGCCGCCGACACCGCCCGCCGCACCGGCGTCGACCTGATCGTCACCGACCATCACTTGCCGGGGACCGACGGCCTTCCCCAGGCGCTTGCCGTGGTCAATCCCAATCAGGAAGGATGCGATTATCCCTGCAAATATCTTTGCGGCGCGGGCGTCGCGTTCAAACTCGCCCAGGGACTGATGCAGCGCCGGCTCGACCCGAAAGATCAGTCGCGGTTGCTGATGTCGTTCATGAAAATTGTGGCGATTGCTACCATCGCCGACGCCGTCCCGCTGCTCGGTGAGAATCGCGTGTTTGCGAGTTTGGGTCTGCAAGGGTTGCGCAAGCCGGTCAACGTGGGATTGAAGGCCTTGTTGGAAGTCGCGAAACTGGGCGACGGGCGTGCGCTTACGTCCACCGAAGTTGCTTTCCGAATCGCACCTCGCATCAACGCCGCCGGACGCATGGACGCGGCCCGCGATGTGGTGGAACTATTCAGTGTGAAAAACATCGAACGAGCTCGCCAGATTGCGGGGCGGCTCGATCAGCTCAACGCCGAGCGCCAGGATGAAGAACGCCGCATATTGGAGAGCATCGAGCGCCGATTGGAAGAAGAGCCCGCGCTGCGTGACACCTATTGCATGGTGATTGAAGGCGACGGCTGGCACCGCGGCGTGATCGGCATTACCGCCACGCGTATCGTCGAAAAATATGGACGGCCGACGCTAGTGCTGTCGCGCGACGGAGAAGAGTCGCATGGATCGGGGCGTTCGATTCCGGCATTTCACATGCTGGATGCGCTCGAATCCTGCCACGAATTGTTTTCGCGCTACGGCGGGCACGCGCACGCGGTCGGCTTCGCTTTGCCAGCCGCGAATGTTGAGAAATTATGTGCGCATCTCGATGCCTACGCTCGCGCCCGGCTCACGCTCGTGGACTTCGAACCGCAGCTTGAGTTTGACGCGAATCTTCCGATCGAGAACGTGACGCCTGAACTGCATCATGCTCTGAGTCTGCTCGAACCGTTCGGCATGGACAATCCCGAGCCCGTTTTTGTGGCGCAGGCGGTGCGGCTGGTTGCGCCGCCGCAGGCAGTTAAGGAAAAACATGTTCGCTTAAGGATTGCGCCTGCGGCACTGGAGGCACCGGCCTCCGACCGGGATGGGGCCGTCGGTGTGGGGCGGGCACTCTTGCCCGCCGTCGGAGTTATTTCCGATGCAAGCCAGCGGACAGGAGTGTCCACTCTACATTCTTCGTCTTCATCTTCGCCATGGCGGCGAAACATCACTTTCAAGGCGATGGGATGGGGTCTAAAAGAATCCTGCCACCAATTGCGGTTGCTGGCGGGCGATCGCCTCGACATCGCATACTGCCTGGGCATGAACGACCATCCCGAATTTGGAGGGCTGGAGTTGTCGCTGCAGGACGTGGTGCGCAGCAAGTGAGCCAATGAAAGTTGATTGGCGAAGTTTGGCCTTTACAGGTTCCGGTCCGGTCTCTATAGTGCCCGTTTATGAATGGAACTTTCTTTTGCACGCAGTGTGGCGCGCCGAATACAGCAGGCGCCCAGTTCTGCACGCAGTGTGGCGTCTCGATCCAGGCGGCGGGTGCGTCCGCTCCAGCGGCTGTGGCCAAGCCTGCTCCGGCGGGCGTGAATCCTTACCCGCCCGTGGCACAGTATCCCGGCGCTGCTCAGGTCTGCGGCGTTCGCTATGGTGGCTTTTGGATCCGCTTCGTAGCCGCGATCATCGACGGCCTTATTGTTCAAGCCGTGGTCATGCCGCTAAGCTTCGTAGTTGGCGGGGTGACCGGGATTGCGGGAGCAGCGAGCGGCGTTTCGAGATCCGGGCTTTCTCTGCTCGGCGGAGGATTCGGTTTCATCATCGGCATTGCCGCCACTTGGTTGTATGAGGGGCTGATGACAAGTTCCGCCCGGCAGGCAACGCTCGGCAAGATGATATTTGGAATGAGAGTCACCGATCTCTACGGCAACCGGATCTCATTCGGCCGTGCCACCGGACGCTATTGGGCCAAGTGGATCTCCACGCTGACCCTGCTCATCGGCTACATCATTGCGGGATTCACCGAGCGCAAGCAGGCACTCCATGACATGATTGCCGGAACGCTGGTGCGGATTACGTAGTCAGTGGGCTCTCCGCGAACGGAGCCGCGGCAAGCCGCGACTATTTATTCAGGTGCTGCTCAGTGGCAATACCCGCCCTCCTGCCGGCGAGTCGCGGCGCTACTCTACTGGCTCCGGTAAACTAAGCGCAGATGCCTCTTCCTGTTTCCCGGCTGCGCAAGTGGTTTGCGGTGGGCGCGATCCTGATGGTCGCAATGGTTGCCGGCATGTATGGGTACGCGCGCTGGCGCGTGCGCAACGCTCTGCACGATATCCCTAAAAAAATTGGTATCGAGATCTCGCAGACTGCGGAGGGGTTTTCTATTTCCAAGTCCGAAGAAGGCCGCACGTTGTTTACGGTCAGCGCTTCGAAGGCGGTGCAGTTCAAGAAGGGTGGACACGCCGAATTGCACGACGTCAAGATCGTCGTCTACGGAAAAGATGCCAGCCGCTTTGATCGCATTACCGGCGCTGATTTTGAATACGACCCAGCGTCCGGCGATGTGACGGCCAAGGGTGCGGTCTCAATTGACCTGGAAGCAAATCCCGAGGGCGTGCGTGCGTCCGACCAGGCGGCTCCTCGTGAGACGAAAAATCCGATTCACATCGAAGCCAGCGGGATGGTATTCAATCGCAATACCGGCAACGCTGCGGTTAACGGACGCGTCATGTTTCAGACGCCGCAAGCATCGGGTTCGGCAGTGGGCATTCAGTACGTCGCGAAGACCGGCACACTGAGCCTGCTGGCGGACATCTCTCTTGATATAGCCAGCCCGCAACAGGCTCATCTGACGGCCGCGCACGCGGAAATCACCAAGCAGCCACGCCGGGTTGTGCTTAGCAATCCGCGGATGTCGCGTGAGCAGCAACAGCTGTCGTCGGACAGTGCTTCATTTTTCCTGCGTCCCGATAACACGGTGGACCGCGTGCTCGCCGAAGGAAACGTGCAAACGGAATTGCACGGAGCGTCTCGTGCGAGCGATGTGGGCGATACACGCTCGCGAGCCGACCGCGCCGAACTGTTGCTGACTGGGTCGCGCAGTCTGCTGCAAACAGCAATTCTCAGCGGCAATGTACAGATGCTGGCGCAGGGAGCACAGCCCGTCCAGGCCTCGGCGGGACGCGTGACTCTGCATTTCGCCGGCAAGCAGCTTCTCCAGACCGTCCATGCCGAAAATGGTGTGCGGCTCGCGCAGCAGAAAAATTCAAGCGGAGCGGGAGTCGTTGCTGCTTCCGCGACCTCAACGGCATCCAAGTCAGCATCAGCATCGGTATTGTCATCATTGTCAAAGACTGGTGCGCCCGATTCGCAGGATATGGAACTGACCGCACCGACGATGGACTTCACGCTCAAGAACGGACGCCAACTTGAAATGGCTGAGACCAGCGGACCGCCGCAGATCGTCATCGCGCAGCCTGGAGTTCATCAGAAGACGGTGGTCACGGCCGTGAAGTTTACTTTTGGTTTCACCGGGAAGAATCGTCTGGCGAGCCTGCACGGAGCGCCCGACGCGAAAATTGTGACCAGCGCTACGGGCCAGCCCGACCGTACATCGTCGAGCCAGGCGCTGGATGTTGCTTTTCGTCCGACTGGCGGCATTAGCTCCATCACGCAGGCGGGTGGCGTCGCTTATGTGGACGGAACGCTCAAGGCATGGGGACAGCGTGCCAGCTACACGACGGCGGATCAACTGCTTGTCCTGAGCGGATCGGCGCGCGTTGCCGACAGCGGCATGAGCACCACAGCGCAAGTGATTCGCCTGGATCGTACGACCGGAGATGCGATCGCCGAGGGCGATGTGAAGAGCACGTACTCGGAGTTGAAGGCGCAGCGGGACGGCGCGCTGCTGGCTTCCGCCGATCCGATCCACGTGACCAGTCGCACCCTGACGGCTCGTCGTACGCCCGCCATCGCGATTTATTCCGGCAATGCGCGCCTGTGGCAGAACGCGAACGTGGTCCAGTCTCCCAGCATTCAGTTTGACCGCGAGCAGCGCTCGCTGGTGGCGCAGGGAACCGCGGAACAGCCGGTTTCGACCGTGCTCGTTCAGATCGACAAGAGCGGCAAGGCAATGCCGGTTGCGGTGACGTCTCCGCGGCTTGCTTATAACGATGCCGAGCGAAAAATCGTGCTGGATGGCGGCGTCACCGCCAAAGGCGCCGACGTCACCATGACCGCCGCGCAGATGAACGTGTTCCTGCGGTCCCGGGCCCAGTCTGTTTCAGGTGCGGAGTCGGGTACGAACAGCGCCGTCCCCGGACAAGTCGAGCGGATCGTGGCCAACGGCGCCGTCGTGATCACGCAGCCGTCCCGCCGAGCGACGGGCGAGAGGCTGGAGTACGTTGCGGCGGACGAAAAGTTCGTCCTGACCGGCGGACCGCCCAGCATTTTTGATGCCGAACACGGCAAGATTACCGGCGATTCGTTGACTTTCTTTAGACGCGATGATAGGGTGCTGGTTGAAGGCAGAGAGACGTCCCCGACAACAACCAGGACGCGAGTGGCACGATAAATGCATACGTTGGCCACCGACGAAATCGGCAAAAGTTACAGTGGCCGGCGGGTAGTGAACGGAGTCAGCATCCAGGTGCAGCAGGGAGAAGTGGTTGGCCTGCTGGGACCGAACGGTGCCGGAAAGACTACCTCCTTCTACTCCATTGTTGGTCTCATTCCTCCCGATACCGGTAGAGTGCTGTACGACGACGACGATATCACCAGCGTTCCCATGTACTTACGGGCACGCCAGTACGGCATCAGCTACCTCCCGCAAGAAGCTTCGGTGTTTCGCAAGCTGACGGTTGAGGAGAACATTCTCGCCGTCCTGGAAGCCCAGCCGATCTCCTGGCACGAACGCCGGGAGAAGGCGGAGCAGCTGATTGACCAGCTCGGACTGGAGCATATCCGGCAGAATAAAGGCTATGCGTTGTCGGGCGGAGAGCGTCGCCGGGTTGAAATTGCGCGGTCGCTCTGCATCAACCCGACCTTCATCCTGCTGGATGAACCGTTTTCGGGCATCGACCCGATCGCAGTTCTGGATTTGCAGAAGATCATTTCAGATCTGCGGGCAAGCGGTATCGGGATTTTGATCACCGACCATAACGTCCGCGAGACGCTGTCGGTGACGGATCGGGCCTACATCATCAACGAAGGCCGCATCTTCCGCTCCGGTACGCCGGAGCAGTTGGGGAGTGACCCAGAGGTACGCCGGGTGTATCTGGGAGAAAGCTTTTCACTGGTTTAGTCCAGTTACGAAGGCGTAGCCGGATTGACCTTTCGTGCCGAGGGAGTCTACCTCGGTGCATGAGAAGTTAGTAAGGGCAGAGGTAAGAGGTCAGATTGCAGAAGTGAAAATTTACACCAGGGTTTCACCTCTGCAATCTGACCTCTGACCTCTGACCTTGTAGAGCCGGAAGCACACGTAGAGATTAAGACATGGTCGTTCTTCAACACAGATTGAACGTGAAACTGTCGCAGCGGCAGATCCTGACTCCAGGACTGGTGCAGATGGTTTCTGTGCTTGCGCTCAATAAACTCGAGCTCAAGGACATGATCAACGCGGAGATGGTGGAGAACCCGGTTCTCGAAGAGTTGGAAGACGCCATCCCGTTGCTCGACGATGTTGGACGTCAGGAAGAAGAACGCGACCGTCTTGCCGCGCAGGCCACCGCGGAAGAGAAACCGGTCGCCGACGAGAAGAAAGATCCCTTCGAAGAAATCGATTTCGGCTCCTTCTTTCAGGACTATCTCGACCCGGGTTTTCGCAGCCGCGGAGAGATGGAGGAGATCGAAAAGCCTTCGTTCGAAAACTTTCTCTCCAAGCCCGGTAATTTGTCCGACCATCTGCTGTGGCAGTTGGGGGCGATTTCGGTAAGTTCTCCGGTACACGACGCTGCTGAAGTGATCATCGGCAATCTGAGCGAAGACGGTTACCTGATCGCCAGCGACGAGGAAATGCTGGGGATCGAGGCGGCCGCCGCGCCCGAGGTCGATGCCCAGACGCAGGCCAAGATTGTTGTGGAAGCGCTGGCGATTGGGATTGATGCGATCGGTGGGGGCGAAATGGAATCCTCTGCGGCCACGCTAGGGTACGGCGACGGCGACACTGCGGGTCTGATCGAAGACATGTCGGAGGATGGGACCGCTGTCATCGATGAAGTTGCAGCTCAGGCCGACACCACTCTGTCCGAGGAGGCCGAACTGGCCGGGCAGCCCGAGGAGATACAGCCCACGCTGTCTTCGTCTGCGCCTTCGGTGCAGATTTCTCCATCTACTCCTGCCAATTTCACGCGGGAAGATTTGCATGAGGCGTTGGAAATTGTTCGCCAGTTCGATCCGCCTGGAATAGGCTGCCGCGATTTGCGCGAGTGCCTTCTCTACCAGTTGCGCTACCACCTGACACAGTTGCAGAGTCATCGCAACATGAACGGACATGCCGCCACGGAAGAGGTTCTTAATGACGCGATGGCGGTGGTGGATCAACATCTGAAGGCAGTCACGCTCAAACAGTTCAAAGAGATTGGCCGCGCGATCGGGCGGCCGGTGGAAGCGGTTCTCGCCGCGCTCGAATATGTCCGCACGCTCGATCCTCGCCCCGGACTTCAGCACAACAAGGTGCCCGCGCGCCTGATCGAACCGGATGTGGCTTTCGTCAAGCATGGTGACGAGTGGCTGGTTATCATGAACGACGAAGACATGCCCACGCTGCGCCTGAACCCGGCCTACAAGCGGTTGCTGACCAAGGACGGCAACGATCGCGACACGCGCAACTACGTCAAAGAACGCTACAAGTCGGCCATTCAGTTGATCAAGAACATCGAGCAGCGCAAGCAGACGATTATGAAAGTTTGCTATTCCATCGTCGCGCGCCAGCAGGATTTCCTCGAACTTGGCATCGATCAACTCAAGCCCATGATGATCAAAGAAGTGGCCGAGGAAATCGGTGTGCATCCGTCGACGGTCAGCCGGGCGGTGGCCAGCAAATATGCGCACACTCCGCAAGGCGTGTTCGAATTGCGCTATTTCTTTTCGGAAAGCGTCCAGGGCCCGGAAGGCGGCAACACTTCGCTGCTGATTCTCAAGCGCCGCGTGAAGAAATTGATTGAAGAGGAAGATCCCAGTCGTCCCTTGACGGACGAGCAGATCACGCGCATTCTGCAATCGCAAGGCATCCAGGTCACGCGCCGCACGGTCGCAAAATATCGGGAAGACATGAAGATTCCAAGCACGCATCAAAGAAGGGTTAAGAAATAGGTCAGAGGTGAGAGGTCTGATTGCAGAGGTAACACCTTAAGGTTTTTACCTCTGCAATCTGACCTCTGACCTTTCACCTCTCACCTGGAGGTTGCTCGATGAACGTCGAATACACTGGCCGGCACTACGAAATCACTCCCATCATCCGCAAAGAAGTTGAAACTGGACTCCACAAGATCCGTAAAATTCTGGGCGACCGTTTCGACACCAACGTTGTTCTGGCGGTCGAGAAGCGCCGTCACAAAGTCGAGATCACGATCAGCCTGCGCAATGGGCCGATTGTCGGTCTGGCGCAGGCCACCGACATGCCTTCGGCCGTGAACGAAGCCCTCGATCATCTGCACAAGCAGGCTCTGAAGTACAAAACCAAATGGCTCAGCAAGAAGCGCAAGGCGGGCAAGAAATTCGACGGCGAAGCCGCGCAGAATCAAGACAGTATTGAGGCGGCCGTTGGATTGACCGAGAGTGCAGCCGTTTCTGTCACCGTCCACAAATTCCCAGCCGTGGCCAAAACCACGGAAGTCCACCTCTCGCACGCGAAGGACTCGGTCGCCCTCCGTCCCATGACGCTCGAAGAAGCGATCAAAGAGGCCCACTTCCGCGACCGCGATGTGTTCGTATTCCGCGATCCGAAAGGGAAAGTGATGATCCTGCATCGCACGCGGGAAGGAAAGATGGAATTGATCGAAGCACCGTAAGGGCAGCATTCAGCACTCAGCACTCAGCATTCAGCATTCAGAAATTAGCATATGACCCCGCCCTGTGGGGATTCGGCTGATTGCTGAATGCTGGGTGCTGAGTGCTACCCTCTCACCTCTGCAATCTGACCTCTCACCTCTGACCTTGCTCTCTCCCTACATTCCTCGAATCGATTGCTCCGCCCACTGCACACCGCTCCACCAGAGGTCGGCGACTTCCTCGCTGGGAAGGCGCAGTTGTTCCGCCAATATGCCGGACTGCTCCCACTCACCTGATTCCTGCGCCAGCATAATCTGATAAATGGGTCGCAGGGTGCCGGCTTGGCCGAGGAGAGCGGCTTTGATTTCCTTGTCGACGGGAATCTGGTCCAGCACCATCTCCATGTGAACCTCCAGGATGGCGTCCATGACTGACAAAAGCCCCATCAGGAACAGATCACTTTTCGATTTCAACCGCACGGCGAGTAACTCGCAGAAACGCGCCCGCGCCAGGGCCGTGAGTACCAGTTCGCTGCAGCTTTGCTCGGCCGCGCTCACCGCAACGACCAGCCGGATCCAGCGCCGCAATTCACGCTCGCCGAGAATCGCCATGGCGTGCCGAATCGATTTGATTTCGAGTGAAAAACCGAACAGCGGCGAGTTCAGATAGCGCAGCAGACGATAGCAGATCGCCGTTTCCTGTTTGAGGGTTTTCTCCAGCTCGTTCATGTCCAGATCGAGGCGGCAGACCATTTCCAGTAAACACATATAGTGAATCTTGCTGGCGGGGACTTCGCGCGCGATCATGATTTCCGGGCGGCGAAAGAAGTAGCCTTGAAAAAGCGTGAACCCCATATCCCGCGCCTGCCGGAACTCGTGCGGCGTTTCCAGTTTTTCAGCCAGCATCTTGCGCCCAGTTCCGAAGCGGCGCATCAGCCCGGCGCGCTCCTCGATTCTGGTCGCGCGGAAATCGATCTTCAGGATATCCGCAAATTCGCACATGGACGCGCGCGGATCGTTGGGAGCGAAGTCGTCCAGTGCGATCAGGTATCCCGCTGCTTTGAGTCGCTTGCAGGCCGCAATCACCAGATCGCCGGGTTCCACTGTCTCCAGGACTTCGACGACAGTCTGAGCCGGGGGCAGCAGAGTCACCAGGTCCTTCAGCAGCGTATCGCGTGTGCAATTGACGAAGGCCAGGCGTCCGTCGCAGAGCGTGTTCAGTCCGAATAGCAGAGTACTATCCAGGGTGCTGCGCGAGGCGGTCTCCGCCTCCCCTGAGAAACAGTTTTCCAGCCCGTCGCGGAACAGAAGTTCGTAGCCGTACACTTTTTGGGTGCGATCGAAGATGGGCTGGCGCGCGACGAAGCGCTGACCGGGAAGTGGGACCGCTTTAGTGTCGGACGTGGGGCCTTCGACAGCTACGGGTTTCACTCCTGTTACATCGGCGAAAGAAGGTTGAACTTCAGTGCAGCCCGCCTGGTGTGGGTCGCTGAATCGAGAGGAGTTGTGAGAGAGCGTTTTTCGGATGACGTTCGGGTTGCGTCGAGTCGCCGAGTCGCATATCATCCGCCCGTTGGATCCGTTCTAAAATAGTCAGCGAACAGTTCGAGTGGCCGCATGCGGCCGTCCTGCAACTCCCATCACAGAAAGGAATATCACTATGCGTTGGACACCTGGCGGGCGCAGCGAGGACCTGGAAGATCGTCGCGACGAAAGCGGCGGGAGCGGTGGTGGTGGCTTTAACTTTGGCGGGATGCACATCGGGATTGGCGGTTTCCTGATCCTGCTGGTGTTAAGCCTGGTTTTCAAACGCAATTTTCTTTCGCTGGTAGGGGGCGGTAGCGTCGGCAGCCCCATGCAGACGAGCCAGCCGGATGCGGCGCGTGACCAGAGTGAAGAACCTTTGGTTCAATTCGTCTCGTTCGTGCTCGACGACACCCAAAAAACCTGGACCCAGATTCTGAGCCGTGAGGGCGTGACCTACCGGCACGCCAAGCTCGTGCTGTTCCGCGACAGCATCGATTCCGCCTGTGGCATGGCGCAGTCCGCCACCGGCCCGTTCTACTGTCCGGAGGACGAGAAGGTTTACATCGACCTCGGTTTCTACGATGAACTGAAGCAGCGCTTTGGAGCGCCCGGCGAATTCGCGCAAGCCTATGTGCTGGCCCATGAGATCGGTCATCATATTCAAAAGCTGATGGGCGTCGAGGCAAAAGTGCGTGCCGCTCAGCAGCGCGACCCGCGCTCCGCGAACCAGCTCTCGGTTCGACTGGAGTTGCAGGCGGATTGCTTCGCCGGCGTCTGGGGATACTCCACCAGCCAGCGTAATCTGCTGGCAGCGGGAGAGGTCCAGCAAGGTTTGAATGCGGCGGGAGCGGTCGGAGACGATCGGTTGCAGCGAATGTCGACCGGACACGTGAATCCCGATTCGTTCACACACGGCTCCTCGCAACAGCGCATGGACTGGTTTCAGAAGGGATTCAGCAGCGGAGATTTGAAAGCCTGCAACACTTTTGCCCAGTGAAGCAGGGAATGCCGGACATTACCAACGAGTGCCGTCTGTGCAAAACTTAGAGGCATTACCCCTTGCGCAGCGGGCGCTTTCATGAGTACCATCAAGAGGTTCCCTGCGGCCACGTTCCTAGGCTGGCCCTTCGCGCACCAACTCCAAGGCGCCAAGACGGTTTGAACATCGTTCTCGACAGCAACCCAGTGTTTTGCGAGGTGCTCTGCCGGAAGTCAAGGCAAAGTAACCTGCGCGGACGGCGTGCCACAAACCGGGGAAGACAAAAACAATCAGGTCTGGTCACCAGGCTTGGATTTGAATAAAGAAAAACAAGAGAAAAACATGAATGCAGCAGGACCGCGAAATCCCTCCGGAGGCGGAGGGAAGAACAAACGGCGCCGAGGACGGCGTCCGCCTAAACGAGGCCCCGGAGGCCCGCCCGCAGGTCCGATGGGCCGCGACCGCCAGCAGCATCAGGGCATCTACACCGCTCCCATGGATCACAGCTACCGCGCCAACATGGGCGGCGACAATGGCAGCCGGGGAGGACCGCGCCGCGCCGGTTTTGGCCCGACCTACACCGCGCCCGATCCCGAACCTCTGCCCGCCCAGCACGCAGACGCGGCGTCCCGCATCTTCGCTTTCGTCGAGGACCTGTTCTTCCTTGCCAAGATTCAGGAGACTGGCCGCAAGATGAATGTGAAGGTCGAATTCGTGAAGAACGAACAAGACCTCACCGATCGTCTCAGCAGCAACGGCGACGGCAAACCTTCCCTGATTATTTTTGACCTGAACAACGCCAACGCGAAACCTCTGACCCTGATTCCCAAGCTGAAAAGCAAGCTGAAGAAGGGTACGTCGATCATCGGCTTCCTCTCCCACGTGCAGGGCGACCTGAAGCAGAAAGCTCACGAAGTGGGCTGCGACATGGTTCTGCCACGCTCCGCATTCTCCCAAAACCTGCCGCAGTTACTACGGCGGCATGGCGCGATTGAGACGGAAACGAATTAAGAACGGTTCTCAGTTCCCGGTTCTCAGTAAGCACCCGACTCCACGTGTTCTGGGGTTTACTGAGAACCGGGAACTGAGAACTGTTTCTGCTGGTACAATTTCGCCGTGTTCCCTCGAAAACTTTTTCTATTCGCGAGCTTGTCCGTTGCGGTGTTGTGTTATTCCCAACAGCCTCCGGTGAAGGTCAACGTGATCAACGTGTGTACGCCGTCTGCTGACGAGCAGAAGGAGTTGTCGTCGGCGTTGGCCAAGGTACCCGGGAAACTCACGTTCGCCAGCGACTACGAAGTGGCTCGCGGGCACTCCACACTTGATGACAGCACTGCGATTCCCGGCATGCAGCCCATGCCAGCCGGCACTTCCTCCAGCGCCGATTGGGTGCGTGTCCGGCGCGAATTTCCCACAGCTGCTCCTTTCCTCAATGCTCAGTATTCGTTCAGCGTGGATGAGAAGAACATGATCGAGACCTTGGTGCTGCGGGTGCGCGAACCCAAGGACCTGATGCAGATCTCGATCGAGGACAACGCTTCCGCGATTGTGTCGCCCGCCGCTATGCTGAACTCCAACACGCCGGTTTCGCGCGTCAAGCTCGAACGCTTTGGAAAGCCTTCGGTGGTTCTGGCGCGTTGCTCGGGCACCGAAGGCCCGGCGGTCGACCAGACTGCGTACGAACCAATTTTCAAAAATGCTTCCTCTCTGATGGGCCGCTACCGCGATGCGCTCGGAGCGCGCCGGATGGTTCCGCAGGAACTGGCGCGCCTGGGTTGGGGTACGACCACGACCGCCAAGGCGCACCCTGCCACGAA
Source organism: Acidobacteriota bacterium (assembly GCA_043734305.1). Taxonomy (GTDB): domain Bacteria; phylum Acidobacteriota; class Terriglobia; order Terriglobales; family Acidobacteriaceae; genus Acidiflorens. Next base: position 50,997 of record JAYTFO010000255.1, read on the forward strand.
GAAGAGCCCGTAATCGGTGGGTAATATCGCGCGGTCTGCAACTAAATTGTTTTTACCGAATCCAATAGAACGACCACTATGGATATTCGTAATGTTGTCATCATCGGCTCGGGATGCGCGGGCCACACCGCCGCGCTCTACTCCGCGCGCGCGAACCTCAAGCCTCTGGTGATCGAAGGCCATGAACCGGGCGGACAGCTTTCGCTCACTACGCTGGTGGAAAATTTTCCCGGTTTTCCGGAAGGTATCCAGGGCCCGGAACTGATCGAGAACATGCGCAAACAGGCGGCACGTTTTGGCGCCGAGTACCGAATTGGGCACGTCGTGAAGGCGGACCTGAGCAAGCGTCCCTTCGAATTGAGTCTCGGCAAAGAAACAATTCACACGCGTACGCTGATCATTGCCAGCGGCGCGTCGGCACGCTGGCTGGGATTGCCCAACGAGCAGGCTCTGATCGGGCACGGCGTTTCTTCCTGCGCCACGTGCGACGGATTCTTCTTCAGCGGCAAGGAAATCGCCGTCATCGGCGGCGGCGACTCCGCCATGGAAGAGGCGACGTTTCTGACGCGTTTTGCCAGCAAGGTCACGCTCATCCATCGCCGAGAGGAATTCCGCGCCTCGAAGATCATGCTGGACCGGGCGCGCGCGAATCCAAAGATCGTTTTTATGACCGACACCGTGGTCGACGACGTCCTTGACGTCAGTAAGCAGGAAGTGACCGCCCTGAAGTTACGCAATCTGAAAAGCGGCGAGAGTTGGGATTTCCC
>JAYTFO010000256.1:0-2325 GCA_043734305.1 Acidobacteriota bacterium
CACCCCGCGGTCGGTTCCCTTCTTCCCAATTCCCCACTTCTGATAGAGCGCCACCGCGTAACTCGTGATGTCCTGCCCATCGGTGGACTTCACCGTCACGACCGCAATCTGCGCCTTGGCCTTCTCCTCCACTTGTCGCGCAACGTCATTGAGACTGGCCACAGTCGCAGCATCGAGGACGCCCGCAAAATCATTGACGTAGTTGGAAGGACGAAGATCGGAAACAGGCTCGGCCGCGATCAGCAACGCGGTCGCGAGCACGACCAACGCAGCGAGCGAAATTCGACGGAGCCACTTCAAGCCCCAGATTGTACAGGAACGGTGTGAAGCCCAAATTGAGAACTGAAGAGACTGCGTGAGGACGAGGGTCGCTCACAATGAGTCTGTGTCATAGCTTGTAAGCACACGAAAAAGTGGAGCAGCCCACGCCCAGCCTCGCAGCGGCGAAACAAGAAAGCCCGGCACGGCAGTGCCGGGCACGTAAAGGCACGAAGAAAGTCCCGTAAGGGACGGCACCCCGGCTACGACGTAGGCTCACTAGGGACGACCCGCGCCTCACCACCCTCGGGTCCCCTACTCCAGCCGATGCGCGACCTCTCGCCCCGCCGCCAGCACTTCCGGCACCACCGCATCAATATCGGAATCTTTGGTCAGGTGATTCACAATGCACGCCCGCAGGCAAAATTTCCCTTCGAGCGTTGCATTCGACAAATACACCTTCCCGCGCTCGATGATTCGTTTCAGCACCGACCTATTGAATCGATTGCGTTCTTCAACCGAAGCGTCCCGCCGCATGAGATGACGAAAGCAAACGGCGCTCAAGTCTCCGGCGGCAACCAGTTCCAGGTCCGCACATTCCCGCACTGCCGCCGCCAACCGTTGCGCATGATGCAAATCTCGCTGGATCGCCGCGCGAAACGCTTCCAGCCCGTGATAGCGCAACGACAGCCAAAGCTTCAAAGCCCGAAAGCGCCGCGACAGCTCGATCGACTCCTCAAAGAAGGCGAAACCTTCCACTGGATCGGTGCTGAGTTGCCGCGCATAGTCTCCGGTGTAGGCAAACGTCTGCCGCGCCATGGCAAGGTCGCGATAGAGCAGGCATCCGCAATCGAGCGGCTGATAGAGCCACTTATGCGGATCGAGCGAGAGCGAGTCGGCAAGCGCGAGCCCGTCAAATTTTTCCGGCGCCGCAATCGCCGCCAGCGCTCCGTACGCGCCGTCCACGTGCAGCCAGGCCCCGTGCGTGTGCGCGATCCCGGCAATTTCGCGCAGCGGATCGATCGCTCCCGTGTTTACCGTCCCCGCCGACGCCACCACCGCGATCGGCGTCACCCCCTCGGCCTTCCCTCGCCGCAATGCCTGTTCCAGTTGCGATGGAATCATTCGATAGGAAGAATCGCACGCTATCAGACGCAGATTTTCACGTCCGATGCCGATCATCGCCACCGCCTTCGGCACCGCCATGTGTACCTGCTCGGAGGCGTAGATCGCACTCGGCCGCGAATCCCGCAATCCGCGCTCGTTGGCGAAGATCGTCGCCTCGCGCGCCATGGTCAGCCCCATCAGATTCGCGGCCGATCCGCCGCCCGTCAGCGTTCCATAGAACCCCTTGCAACCCACCGCCTCGGCCAGCCAACGCACCACCGTCCGCTCAATCGTGACCCCTGCCGGCGACGACCGCCACGCCGTCATGTTCTGGTTCAGCACAGACGCCATCAGATCGCCCAACGCCGCCACCGGCTCTCCCGGGCCCTGGACGTATCCATAGAAACGCCCATTCTGCGCACGGGACTGAGCAATCACATCGCGCAGCCCATCAAAAGCCGCAGCGCCGATGCCGCGCTCAGGCAGACCGGTCGCAAACAGCCCTTCCGATTGCGCGCCGGAGGTTTTAGGAAAAATGTCTTTCGAATCGATGCTGAAAAGAAACTCACTGGAAAGTTCCGTCACCTGCTCCGACAAGCGGCGGAACTCCTCGCGGGAGAGTTCAAGCGGTCGCATATGATCTGAATTTAACCACAGGATCGACGGTCACTGCCGCACGACAGTCCACACGTTCCCAAATGAGCCCCCGCCGCGCAGCGGCGGAATAAGAAAGCCCGGCACGGCAGTGCCGGGTAGGCGCACGGATTAGCGCGAGTCCCGCAAGGGACGGCACCCCCGGCGATGACGCAAGTCGCTGAGCAACGACCGCGCAGTCTCCCGCCCCATCACCGCCCATCCGCGATATATTTCTCTACCTGCCCTTGCAGCAACTCCAGCGGCAGCGACCCATCCCGCAACACCACATCGTGAAAATCGCGGACATCAAACTTCGCCCCTAAC
>JAYTFO010000257.1:0-17246 GCA_043734305.1 Acidobacteriota bacterium
AACGGTTCTGTGAACGGCGGCAATCCTGCTGGACACGTGAGCACTCCGGTCTACCACAGCGGTCAAACTCCCGCCCCGCAAGAAAGAGGAAACGGGAACCAGGATTGGCGCAAGCTCAATCATCCGTCAGAGCCAGTGAACCGAGGAGTAACTGGTCCGACAGAGACGCCGGCCTCCCGCGATCGTACGCAGCGTGAGCAGACTACGTCAGGGCCCACGCCCACGCACGATAACGGGCAGGGTCGCCAAAACGACTGGCGCAGAATGCCGCCTGCGCCGGAGCGAAACGAGTCCGTGGATCATTCTGCTGCGCGCAGTTCGGCTTCGGAAACGCAGCGCGATTCAGGGAACTGGCGTCAGTCCGCTCCTCGGGAGAGCGGCAACGGAGGTTATCGTCCGCCACTCGACATGAGGCAGCCCATCGTGACTCCGCGCTCCTCGGAGCCCAGTTCTTCAGGCGGCTATCACGGGAATAGCGGCGGTGGGTATTCAGGCTCGAGCGGCGGAGGCAGCACACGTTCTGCTCCGAGCGGCGGAGGCGGAGGCAGCACACACTCCGCTCCGAGCGGCGGAGGCGGGAGCACACACTCCGCTCCGAGCAGCGGCGGTGGCGGTGGCGGTAGCCACTCGTCTCCCAGCCACTCCGGAGGGGAACACTCCTCGTCCGGCAGCAGCACACCGCATCACGGAAACAAGTAGCCACTCACGACTGCGTCACTAGGGCGGCGACCCCAAAGCCGCCCTTTTTTATTTCTCCGCGAACCAGAGCGTGCGTCTCACGCCCAGCGGACCAGTGATAAACTCCTTGGCCATGCTGGAAGTCAACGCCCTCAAAAAAGTTTACGGGAAGGTTGTTGCCGTTGACGGCATCAGCTTGCGGGCGGGGTCGGCGGAAACCATCGGTTTGCTCGGGCCGAACGGCGCGGGAAAAACCACCACCGTTTCCATGATTGCCGGCCTGTTTCCGCCCGACTCCGGAGAGGTTCTTATCGACGGTCGTCCTTTGCGCGGCGACACCGATCCCGTGAAGCGCAAGATTGGACTCGTCCCGCAGAACATCGCGCTCTACGATGAGTTGTCGGCGCTCGACAACCTTAATTTTCTAGGTGCTCTTTATGATTTGGGCGGAGCGGCGCTCAAGCGCACCATTGCCGAAGCGCTTGATCTGGTCGGCTTGATGGATCGAGCCAAAGACAAAGTCGGGACGTTCAGCGGTGGAATGAAACGTCGACTGAACCTGGCCGCAGCATTGCTGCACGATCCCCAGATCCTGCTGCTCGACGAGCCCACCGTCGGCGTGGACCCGCAAAGCCGTAACGCGATTTTCGATAACCTCGAAACCCTCAAGAAACGCGGCAAGACGCTGCTCTACACCACGCATTACATGGAGGAAGCCGAGCGCCTTTGCGACCGCATCATCATCATTGACCACGGAAAAGTCATCGCCAACGACACGTTGCAAGGCCTCCATCGCATGTTGCCAGTGACGAACGTGCTCGTGATCGAGTTGGAGAACGCGGATGGATTCATGGCAGACCCGTTGCGGGCGTTGCCGGAAGTCGTGTCGGCGGAGGTGCAGGAAGGTGTCCTCAGAGTTGGTCTCCACGACCTGTCTTCGGGCGCGCCGCCGGTGTTGCGCTGGCTGGCCGAGAACGGCCACCGTTATCCACACGTGACCAGCGAGCGGCCCGACCTGGAGACAGTTTTTTTGACCCTGACCGGAAGGAGCCTCCGCGATTCATGATGATCCCGTTCTGGGCGATGGTTCGAAAAGATCTGCGGCTATTCTTCAATGACCGCCGCGCGGTGATTGTGGGATTGCTCGTTCCGATTCTTCTGGCGTCATTCTTCGGCTACCTCTTCGGCGGGCAGGGAACAACCGCAACCAGCCGCATGCAGGTGCTGGCGATTGACCAGGACGCGAGCGCGATTTCCCGTGGCATCGTCGCGCAACTGAGTGGCGACAAGAATCTCGAGGTCAAGTCCTCCACGCCCGATGAGGCCCGCGAGTTGGTGCGCAAAGGGAAGGTGGTGGCGGCGATTGTGATTCCGAAAGGCTTCGGTACCGAGGCTGGACATGCTCTGTTCGCGGGTGGCGAGAAGCCGAAGATCGCCATACTCTACGATCCATCGCACGCCGTGGAACTGAGTATGGTGCAGGGAATCCTGACCGGCGCTGTGATGCAGGCGGTCAGCAAGGAAATGTTTGCCGGACAAAGCGGCCGCGAAATAATGAAGGAGTCTCTCGCGAAAATCGAGACCAACAGCGAGATGCCAGCTGCCGAAAAGAAAACTCTGAGCGATATGCTGGGGAGTGTCGAGAAATGGAATGAGCAACAGGCGCAAGAGCCGGCGTCCGGGCAGGGCCATGCCGAGGGCGGATTGGCGATTCCGTTTCAGACCCAGGAGGAAGCCATCACCGCGGCGACCGGCGTTCAGTACAACAGCTACGCGCACGCGTTTGGCGGCATGGGAATACAGTTCATCCTTTTTATGGGTATTGATGTGGGCGTGAGGTTGCTGCTGCTGCGTCAAACCGGGCTGTGGCAGCGGCTTCGCGCCGCACCGATTTCACGCAGCGTATTGCTGGGCAGCCGCGCGACCAGCGCTGCGCTGATCTCAGGGTTTATTCTGCTTGTTCTTTTTTCTTTTGCGCGATTGGTATTCGGCGTTCACATTCAGGGTAGCTTCCTTGGCTTTGTGGGCGTGTGCGCCGCTTTCTCTCTGATGACTGCCGCCTTCGGCCTGATGATCGCAGCCTTTGGCAAGACCGTGGAAGCGACTCGAGGATACTCCGTGATGGCGACACTGCTCATGGTGATGCTCGGCGGCTCCTGGGTGCCGACGATGTTCTTCCCGCAGTGGCTTCAGAAAATAACCGTCGCGATTCCCACGCGCTGGGCAATGGATGGCCTCGACGGAATGACCTGGCGCGGCCTTGGCCTTGCCGATGCCTGCAAACCGATCGGCATGTTGCTCCTGTTTACGCTGTTGTTCGGAGTCCTCGCCGTGATCTCTTTCCGGTGGGAAGCGGAGAGCTGAACGAAACCTGGCTGTCGCCGTTATGATGTTGACGGTAGAACAACCATGAACAGCCGAGTCTTTTTGAAATGGATCTGCCTGCTGCTCGTGTTCGCCGGTTCGCTCCCCGGCTGTCCTATGAATTTCTCTCTACTGTACGGGAGAACTTTCAACGCGATGAAACCATCCGCGAAAAATACAACGTAGTAACCCGTTCGTCCGAATCGCATGTCACGACCGGGAATCAAGCTAGAGTCATCGGCTACGGCTGGACCAACGCTGCCCTTCCTGGACTTGCTGCACGCCCTGCCGAATGACGCAGTGCAGAAATTGGAAATGGAAGCGTCGGGGACAAAGCGCAGGGAGAAATGAAGGTCTGTATGTTCTCACGCCTGCCTTGACCCTCTGACGCGATGCGCTCCCCACAATTCTTGTTGGGGTGTGTTTTTACTCGCGTGCTAGTCCGCTGCCAGCTTCTTCTGCATATCCTCGAGGGACACGCCCTTGGTTTCGGGATACGTCAGCAGCACGACGACGAATTGAAACACCATCATGGCGGCAAAGAAGACGAATGGAATTGCTTTTGACTTGGCGGCGAGATACGGAAAGATTCCCGAGATCAGCGCATTCATAATCCAGTGCGTCGAACTGCCCAGGCTCTGACCTTTCGCACGGACGCGGTTGGGAAAGACTTCGCTGAGATAGACCCAGATGACGGCTCCCTGCGAAAACGCAAAAAACGCAATGTAAGCGATCAGCAGCCAGAGGAGCAGATCGTGGCGCTGGTTGGTCGCGAAGATTGCGGCCACTCCGGCGAGGCAAAGCGCGGTCCCGACCGCGCCCGTCAGCAGCAGTTTTTTGCGGCCGATTTTGTCAATGATGGACATCGCCAGCATGGTGAAGACGAGGTTCGTAAGTCCAACCGCGACTGCCTGTAAGTCGCCCGACACCTTACTGAATCCGGCATACGCGAAGATGTCGTTTAAGTAATAGAGAATTGCATTGATCCCGGAGAGCTGATTGAACATGCCAATGGAGACGGCGAGAAAAATCGGTAGCCGGTACTTATGTTGAAAGAGCGGCTCGTCTCCGAGTCCGTGTTCCGCATCGATCGACTCGACGATCTCACGCAGTTGCTGTTTGTAGTTCAGTTCCCCGGTCAGGCGCAGTACTTCGCTGGCTTCATCCACGCGCTGTTTCTTGACCAGCCAGCGCGGACTTCGCGGAATCGTGAACAGCATTACAAGAAAGAAGATCGCGGGGATTGCAGGAATCCCCAGCTTCCATCGCCATTCGGTGTCGATGCCAAACTGATGCAGGCCCACCAGGTAGTTGGAGAGATAGGCGAGGAGGATGCCGGCCACAATGTTGAATTGGAAGAATCCAACCAGACGTCCGCGCCAGGGGGCGGGAGAAATTTCCGCAATGTACATCGGTCCGAGCACAGAGGAGCCACCGATCGCGAGCCCGCCCAAAAAGCGAAAGAAAACCAGCGCATACCAATTCCACGCGAACGCGCAACCGAGTGCAGTTAGTAGATAAAGAACCGCCATGATGCGGAGACTGTCGCGGCGGCCGCAGCGGTCACCGGGAATGCCGGCGAACATGGCGCCCAGCACGGTTCCACAGAGTGCGCTGGAGACTGTGAATCCCAACCACCAGGGCGATAGCTGGAAGACGTCTTTCAGCGCGTGCGTGGTGCCGGAGATCACGGCCGTATCGAAACCAAACAACAAGCCGCCCAAAGCAGCCACCACCGTGCTCTTCAACAGATAGGCATTGATCTTCATCTGGGCGCGGGACCTCTCTACCCCGGTAAACGGAAATTAGGAGTCTACATCAGGGTTTGCACTGCGGTGTAGAGTATGTGGATGGAGAACCGAATCGTGGTCTTTGTGCGTATCGCAGCGACGATTGTGCTGGTTGTATTCTTGTCCGCCACCGCCTTCAGCCAGGCGCCTGCCGAGTCGAAGGCGGCGAAGAGTCTGGAGGCGTACCGACTTTCGAAGGCGGCGGAACTGCGTGACGATTTTGGTGAGCTTGCCCGCTATCGCGAAGCCGACGCCGCAATGAAGCCACCCGCCGCCGGTGAACGACGCGTAGTTTTCTTCGGCGATTCCATTACCGACATCTGGCCCATCGCGAAATATTTTTCCGGCAAGCCCTACGTGAACCGCGGCATTGGCGGACAGACGACGCCGCAAATGCTTCTCCGATTCCGGCAGGATGTGGTCAATCTCCAGCCCGCCGTCGTCGTGATTCTGGCCGGCACCAATGACATTGCGGGAAACACAGGTCCCATGTCTCTGGACGAGATCGAAGCAAACTACGCGTCCCTGGCGGAGTTGGCTCGCGTCCACAACATCCGCGTCGTGTTTTCGTCGGTGCTGCCGGTACACAACTACACGCCGAAGTCGGTCGACCTGTTTGCGCAGCGCTCCCCGGGAAAAATTCTCGAACTCAATCGCTGGATGAAAGACTATTGCGCGTCCAACGGTTGCGTGTACCTGGACTACTTCAACGCCATGGTCGATCCGGCTGGCCTGCTGAAAAAGGAGTTGGCGGAAGACGGCCTGCATCCGAACGCCGACGGCTACGCCATCATGGCGCCGCTGGCGGAAGCGGCGATTCAGAAAGCTCTCAGTTCTCAGTAGATAATATCCAGTTTCTGAGGCCGCAATCCGCCATGCGGTTGCCTTCGCGCCCGGCCGGGATTACTATTTCCACGCTTGACGCCTGCCTTTCGAATAAGCCGATCAAGCGAGTTGCACGTTGTCCGTTGGACAAGGAGGTTCTATGGCAGTTGCCGTTTATCCCATCAATATTGATTCGCGAGTCACCGACTTCGTCAACAAGCCGCGCAAGATGCTGATTAATGGCAAGTGGGTGAGTGCCGCGTCGGGCAAGACTTTCCCAACTTACAATCCGGCTACCGGAGAAGTTCTGGCGCAGGTCGCGGAAGGCGATCGGGCGGATATCGATCTGGCCGTGAAGGCGGCGCGCAAGGCATTTGAAAGCGGCGCGTGGCCGCGCATGAGCGCGTCGGAACGCGGGCGCCTGATGTGGAAGCTGGCCGATTTGATTGAAGCGCACATGGAAGAGTTCGCGCTGCTGGAGTCGCTGGACAATGGCAAGCCGCTGACGATCGCGCGGGCGGCGGACGTCCCGCTGACCGTCGATCTGTTTCGCTACATGGCGGGATGGGCGACGAAGCTGGAAGGCACGACGATTCCGCTCTCGGTGCCCTACACGCCGGGAGCGAAGTATCTGGCGTACACGCTGCGCGAGCCGGTGGGCGTGGTGGGACAGATTATCCCGTGGAATTTTCCGTTGCTGATGGCGGCGTGGAAGTTGGGACCGGCGCTGGCAGCGGGCAACACGGTCATCCTGAAACCGGCCGAGCAGACGCCCCTCACGGCGCTGCTGCTGGGCGAGATGATCACGGAAGCCGGATTCCCGGAGGGCGTGGTCAACATCGTCCCAGGATATGGCGAAACGGCGGGCGCGGCTTTGGCGGCGCACGACGGTGTGGACAAGATCGCGTTCACGGGATCGACCGAAGTCGGCAAGCTGATCGTGCATGCCGCGACGGGCAACTTGAAGAAAGTTTCTCTGGAGCTGGGCGGAAAGTCTCCGAACGTCGTCTTCAAAGATGCGGACCTCGATTCGGCAATTGCCGGATCGGCGAGCGCCATCTTCTTCAATCACGGACAGTGCTGCTGCGCGGGATCGCGTCTGTATGTCGAGCGGCCGGCGTTTGATCGGGTAGTGGAAGGAGTGGCGGCGCACGCGAAGAAAATTAAGGTCGGGTCGGGCCTTGATCCGGAGACGAGCATGGGCCCGCTGGTTTCCGAAGAGCAACTGCGGCGGGTGTGCAGCTATCTCGATAGCGGAATTTCAGAAGGCGCGCGCGCGGTCACCGGCGGTAAGAAAGTCGGCGGCAAGGGATATTTTGTCGAGCCGACCGTGTTGGTCGATACCAAGGACAACATGAAGGTGGTGCAGGAAGAAATCTTTGGACCGGTGGTGGCGGCGATCCCGTTTGACGATCCGGAAGAACTCACGCCTCGGGCCAACGACAGCGTCTACGGCCTGGCGGCGGGAGTCTGGACCAAGGATATTTCCAAAGCCCACCGGACCGCAGCGTTGCTGCGCGCCGGAACGGTCTGGATCAACTGCTACAACATTTTCGACGCCGCGCTGCCCTTCGGCGGCTACAAACAGTCGGGCTGGGGGCGCGAGATGGGGAAAGACGTTCTGGAGCTATACACGCAGACCAAGGCGGTGTGCACGCGGATTTAGTCAGGTTCGTTCGGCTTATGAGGGCGGCTTTCGGGCCGCCCTTAATTTTTGTGAGCTTTAAGCTGAGCGCTGAATGCTGAGTGCTGGGTTTTGGAGGCGCGGGTGAGAATCGAACTCACGATAGAGGTTTTGCAGACCTCGGCCTTACCACTTGGCTACCGCGCCCGATCGTACACGAAAGCGACACGCAAATAAAAAGCCCTCGCGGGCCGCAGGGCTCGAAATAATGGAGCGGGAGACGGGATTTGAACCCGCGACTTCGACCTTGGCAAGGTCGCACTCTACCACTGAGTTACTCCCGCTCGTTCTTCATGAGTATAAATGAGGCCGGTGCCGTGGGCAAACGCGACCGCTTCCAGACCTAAACTAAAGGGGCGCCGGCGCTACGGTCGGGGGCGATTCTAGGGTTGGCTTTCGGGTTCGCTGGTGGCGGCGGTGATCCGATTCCTGATGTCCCACAGGTCTTTGTAGAGCCAGTGTTCCATGCGTTGTTGCAGGACTTCGACCGGCGTTCCCATGGTGCCGATCACTCTGCCGCCGATGATTCGCTCGGCTAGCTTCAGATGATGGAAACGGAATATCTGCATGCGCTCGTCGAAGTCGAGCAGGCGCTCGGCTACGTCGTGCAGGCCGAAAAATTCTTCGTGGCGCCGATAGATGTCGTCGATGGTGATGCCGGCTTTCTTGACCTGGTCGTTGAAAGCCTGGCCGAGGCGCGGGCCGATGTGCAGGAGCGAAAGGAATCCCGGCGAGTCGAGGCCGCTGCCGTGGCCGAGGCCGGCGCGAATCAGGTGGTAGTCGTAGGGCGTGATCGTCTCGAGTATGTGCAGTAGAGTGATCGGCTGTTCGATCATGTGGTTCGATCGGCGAATCAGGCGCGTCGAATTGAAAAAGTCTGCCTGCTCGATATAGGCCAGCGCTCGTTCCAGATCGAAGGCAGCGCCCTTCATCAGTAGTTCCGAAGACTGGTGAACGACGATGAACGTGGTCTCGTCTTTGTGAAGAAGTTCGGCCGGTGATTTCTGGAGAGCGAGCAATTCGTCGGTGCGCAGATAGCGTTCGTAGTCGGACGCCCCTTTGCCGGGAAGAATCGGTTTTCTGAAGTCATGCATAGAGCAGTTGCCAGTTGCCAGTAGCCAGTAGCCAGTACCCCAGTACAAAGTTGTCAGATATCTTTACTGGCAACTGGCAACTGGGAACTGGCTATTGAATGATGGGGCGCCCACTGCGGGTCCTGATCCGGGGTCACGATCTCGCCGTCGCGCATGTGAATGATGCGGTCGCCGTATTCAGCGGCTTCCGGATTATGAGTAATCATCAACACCGTCTGTCCGAACTCCTGGTTGGATTGACGAAGCATGTTGAGGACGATTGCCGAGTTCTTGGAATCCAGGTTGCCGGTGGGTTCGTCGGCCAGCACGATGGCGGGACGATTGATCAGCGCCCGCGCCAAGGCCACGCGCTGTTGCTCGCCACCGGAAAGTTCGGACGGACGATGATCGAGGCGCTTTGCAATGCCGAGAAGGTCCGTGATCTTGGCGAAGAACGCGGGATCGGGCCGCGAGAGTCCGGCAATGTCGGCGGCAATCTCGATATTCGCGCGCGCGCTCAACGTGGGGAGCAGATTGAATTTCTGAAAGACGAAGCCGATTTTACTCTTTCGCAGCTTGGTGCGTTCGCCGTCGGAGAGCGTCGCGAAATCCACGCCGTCGATGGTGACGCTGCCGGAGTCAGCCCGCGTCAGGCCGCCCAGCAAATAAAAGAGCGTGGACTTGCCGCTGCCCGAAGGGCCGACGACCGTCATGAATTCGCGCCGGTTTACGCTGAAAGAAATTCCACGCAGGGCCGGTACGTCAATTTTGCCCACGCGGTAGGTTTTGCGCAGGTCTTTGGCTTCAATAAACACGCTCATCCATCTGAAACGATATCACACGGAGAAGATGCGAAAAGGCGCTCACGCCACTGAAGCTTGCGCTACAGCACGGGCCCGCAACTCGATTGGACGTTTGGGGCCACGCTTTCGCACCAGCAACAACCGGATGCGTTCCAGCAACTCGGCGGGTTCATACATTCCCTTGGGCAGGAAAAGATCGGCGAGCGTGTCGCGTTCGTAGATTTTTACCCGGCCGGAGATCAGCACCGCCGGAGTCTGGGGAGATAGATCTTTAATTTTCTGAATCAGCTGCGAGCCGTCCACGCCGGGCATAATCAGGTCGGTGAGGACCAGGTCAATGCCGCCGCGCTGGAAAGCTTCGAGCGCGTGCTGCCCACTGTTGCAGGCCACTACGCGGTAGCCGCGAGTTTCGAGCAGAACCTTTCGGATGGAAAGGGCTTGTTCGTTGTCGTCCACACACAGAATCGTCTTCTTGGGCTTCATGGGGGGATTGGGAGTCCACACTCCGCCAAAATGCTTTCTATAATTTTTTTGAGAACCAGAGCGAAGTGCATGCTACAAGGGAATCTTGTTCGCCGTAAAGTAGCGCGCTCGCCAATGGCACTCCGGTGGACTGAACGATGGTGCCATACGATGCGAGCCGCATCCACGGCGGTTTTTTGACGTTTAATCGGGAAGCGTTAGTTCGCCGCGCAAAACTTCTACACAATTTCCACCGACACGCACATTGATGATCTGGTTATCTTTTTTTTCCGCGCGCACAAAAATGCGACTGGGACGGTGCATTTCGATCCCTTGTTCGATCAGTACGCGCTCATCGCTCTCCGCGACGCCATGCGCGACCATCCAGGAAGCGCAACATCCTGCCGCCGAGCCGGTCGCCGGATCCTCGCCGTTGTAGAAAAACATGCGAGCATGCAGGCGAGCTTTGGGATCGACGGTCTCGCGCGACACAAAATAGAAAAACTTGCCGCCTGTTCGGGCAATGTACTCGCTGGCCCGGTTCAGGTCGACGCGCAGGTTGCGCAGTTTCTCCAGCGACCGCACCGCCGTGATCGTGAAAGGCATGCCCGTGGATACCGTCTGGATCGGCACCGAGTCGTCGAAATCGGTGGCGCTCAGGTTGGTGAACGGCGCGATCGCGTCGGCGGAGTGGGTGGCTCCGAATTCCGGGTTGTTCTGCGTCATTTCGCCAAACACCGGCTGGCCGTCGGCCTTCTCAAAGCGCACGGGCACGGTTCCAACGTTCAATTCCAGCCGCACTTCGGACGCACCTGTCTGCTGATGCAGCACGAATGCCGTGCCCAGCGTGGGATGCCCCGCGAACGGCAACTCTTCCTGCACGGTGAAGATGCGAACCCGGACGCCTCGTTCCTTTTCTGCGTCGGCATCGCCGGGCAGGATGAACGTCGTCTCCGAGAGATTGATCTCGCGCGCCAACGCCTGCATCTGACTTGCGGTCAAGCCGCGGCCGTCGAGAAAAACCGCCAGCGCGTTCCCGGTCAGCGCGCGGTCGGTGAAAACGTCCAGTTGAACCATATTCAGTTTCTTCATTGGGCCGCGATCCTGGAAATTTTATTAAGGCCTCCGCACAACAGCAGGCCGTTGCGATACCATGGATACAACTTCTACCGGCAAGTATCCGTTGACGAAGTGGTTTGCCGCTCGATACTTTATTTTCCACTGGCTTTGTAGGGTGTAAGCGCCGGCATTGCTCTATAGATGCCGAAACATGACGCAGGAGATCAGAAAATGTCGATACGCATCAATTCCGAAGCCCCCAATTTTACCGCCGACACCACCCAAGGCAAGATCAATTTTCATGAGTGGATCGGAGACGGCTGGGCGATTCTGTTTTCGCATCCGAAAGATTTCACGCCCGTTTGCACGACCGAACTGGGATACATGGCTGGGCTGCAACCCGAATTCGCCAAGCGCAACACCAAGATCATCGGCCTGAGCGTGGACCCTGTCACCAATCACGGCAAATGGGCCGCCGATATTGAAGAGACGCAGGGACACAAAGTGAATTATCCGATGATCGGCGATCCGGAACTTAAGGTTGCTAAGCTCTACGACATGCTTCCCGCAGAAGCCGGCGAGAGCTGCGAGGGCCGCACGGCAGCGGACAATGCCACGGTGCGCACGGTGTTCGTGGTCAGTCCCGATAAAAAAATTAAACTGATGCTGGTCTATCCGATGAGCGCCGGCCGTAACTTCGACGAGGTGATGCGCGTCCTCGATTCGCTCCAACTGAACGCGAAGCACAATGTTGCCACGCCCGTGAACTGGAAGCCCGGGGATGACGTCATTATCCCGACGTCGGTGACGGACGAGCAAGCGAAGCAGAAGTATCCCGGCGGGTTCAAGACCCTCAAGCCGTATCTGCGCACGGTCGCGCAACCGAAGTAATTTCGTTTCTACCCTAGCTATCTGGCGGGCGGCTTTGACCGAGAGCGCCCGCCTATCACACCCGCCGCGCTTCGCCAACCGGCAAGACCTGGAGAGTACCGTCGTTGCCGCCCATTATTAATGCGCAGGAAATCTCGAAAGCATTTGGAGCGAGCCCGCTCTTTCAGAACGTCTCGTTCACCGTTTCCGAAGGCGATCGCATTGGACTCATCGGGCCGAACGGCTCGGGCAAGTCCACGCTGTTGCGGATTCTCGCCGGAGAAGTTGATGCCGACAGCGGAGAAGTTTCGACGCGCAAGCGCGCCCGCCTCAGCTACGTAGAGCAGGATTCGAAATTCGGTCCCGATCAAACCGTGCGGTCCGTGATTGAGGACGCGTTGGAACGGGCACACGTGCCGCCGTCCGAGCAGGGAATGCGCTTCGCTGAGTTGCTGGGCCGCGCCGGTTTTGAGGACCTCGAAGCCGATGCGGTGGCGCTTTCCGGAGGCTGGCAGAAACGTCTGGCGATTGTCGAGGCCCTGGTGCAGGGCCCGGACATTTTGTTGCTGGATGAGCCGACTAATCATTTGGACCTCGCCGGAATCGAGTGGTTGGAAACTCTACTGGCGGACGCTGCATTCGCCTGCGTAGTGGTAAGTCATGATCGTTATTTTCTCGAGAATGTGGCGACCGAGATGGCGGAACTCAGCCGCGTGTATCCGGACGGCGTGCTGCGGGCGCACGGAAAATACAGCGAGTTTCTGGAAAAGAAAGAAGAGTTTCTACATGCGCAGTCCAAGCGCCAGGAGGCGCTGGAGAACCTTGTACACAACGAAATCGAATGGTTGCGTCGCGGGGCGAAGGCGCGAACCAGGAAATCGAAGGCGCGCATCGGCAAAGCCAATGAACTGATCGGAGAGCTTGCCGACCTGAATGCGCGAACACGGACCTCGACCGCACAAATCGATTTTTCGGCGACGGATCGCAAGACCAAGCGCCTGATCGAGCTGGAAAACATTGCCTACGCGATCGAAAGTCGCACTCTTTTCGAAGACCTCAACTTTATTCTCACCGCGGGCGCGCGCGTCGGATTGGTCGGGCCGAACGCCAGCGGTAAGACGACCCTGCTGCGGCTTCTGCGCGGAGAACTGAACCCGACCGCCGGACAGATTCGCCGCGCAGATTGGCTGCGTATCGTCTATTTCGATCAGAGCCGGCAACTCGATGCGGGCGTCACGCTGCGCCGTGCGTTGGCTCCGGACGGCGATTCGGTCGTCTATCAGGATCGCGTAATTCACGTGGCATCGTGGGCGGCAAAATTCCTATTCACCGGCGAACAGCTCAGTCAGCCGGTCGAGCGTCTTTCGGGAGGAGAGCGGGCGCGCGTCCTGATCGCGCAGTTGATGCTCCAGCCCGCCGATATCCTCCTGCTCGATGAGCCGACCAACGATCTCGATATTCCGACGCTCGAGATATTGGAAGAGAGCCTGCTCGAATTTCGCGGATCGCTGGTTCTGGTTACACACGACCGCTACATGCTCGATCGTGTCTCGACCGTCGTGCTGGGCCTGGACGGCAAGGGCAGCGCGGAAAGCTTTGCCGACTACTCGCAATGGGAGTCCTGGCAGGCCGATAGCAAGAGGAATGCAAAGTCGGGTGTAAATTCTTCTCGCGTCGCGAGTAGCGCAGAGCCAACTGCGCAGGGTAAGAAGAAACTTTCTTATCTGGAAGCGCGGGAGTACGCAGTCATCGAGCAGCAGATTGCAGACGCCGAACAGGTTTTGCAGACGAAGCGCGCTCAACTGGAGGATCCGGCGATTGCAAGCGATGGTCCGCGGTTGGTCGCGTTGCATGCTGAAGTCGAGGCGGCCCAGAAGAATCGGGACACGCTCTATGCACGCTGGGCGGAACTGGAAAAGAAGAGTAATTGAGTTTGGAGTAGAGCCGCCGTCCCGCCGTCGCGACAGCCGGCAAGATTGCCGGCGCTACGGTCACAGTCCCAGCGCAAACGCAATAATCGTCTCTCCACGAGCGCCGGTACTTTCTTCTAGTTTCCGCAGCAGCGCCGATTCCAAATCGTCGGGATCGGGAATCATTTCGCACGCGGCGATCTGTTCGTCGGACGCTCCATGGAAACAAAGTTCGCAGACTCCCAACCCGCCCTCCGACCGGACAGGCGGGCCGAATGTGCGACAGGTCATCGGGCGTGATTCATAGAGTTCGCAATTTCCAGTGTCGGGATCGAGTGCGGGGCAAGGTTCATCGTTAGCGAATTCAGCGAACTTTTGTTCCGCGATTTCTCCTTCATCCAATAATCCCGTGACGGGATCGCCAGGAAACTCGGCGGCCAGACGATTCACCGCCTCGCGAGCACGTTCTCGTATACGAGTCGCACGCTCGGGTGCAAGTACAGCGAGGTCCGTAAGTCCCTGCCGCAAGCGGCGAGCATCAAGCTGATTGATCGAGAACACTCCGATACAACATTGCGTGCATCCCTTACGGCACACCAGCCATTCGCCGCTTCGGCGCGCAGCATCGGCCAGCGCGGAATCCACGATCTGAATCAGAGCCTGATCTCCGGACGGTGGTTGGCGACGCCGCATTGTAGTAAAGGATAACCTGCCCGGTCGCGAAGGCTGACATGGTTACCTCCGCGTAGGCGCGTCGAGGGCGTCCGCCCGGAAGTAAACCGTGGTCATGATATTCTTGAATACAGCAGCTGCGCTCCGCCTTTGGGCAATTTCTCGCAGTTCCCTTGAGAACATGATTTCAGTCGGCAACGTGTCCATGCGCTACGGCGCTAAAATTCTGTTTGACGAAGTTTCCACTGGCTTTACGCCTGGGAAGCGCTATGGCCTGACGGGGCCCAACGGTTCCGGCAAGTCTACCTTTATGAAGCTGCTGACCGGAGAACTCGATCCGCAGAAGGGAACTGTCGTTCGTCCGAAAAAGCTTGGCGTGTTGAGCCAGGACCAGTTTGCGTTCGACAAGTTTCGCGTGATTGACACCGTGATCATGGGCAACAAGCGGCTGTGGGCGGCGCTTGAAGAGCGCGAAAAAATTTACGCGAAACCAGAGATGACCGACGCCGACGGAATGAAACTCGGCGAACTGGAAGGCATCGTCGGCGAGGAAGACGGTTACACCGCCGAGAGTGACGCCGCCATCCTGCTGCAAGGCCTCGATATCCCCGACCACCTGCACGAACGCCTGATGGGCGAAGTGCAAGGCGGAGAAAAAGTTCGCGTGCTGTTGGCGCAGGCTCTTTTTGGACATCCGCAGGCGCTGCTGCTCGACGAGCCGACAAACCATCTTGATCTCGATTCCATCCACTGGCTGCAAGGGTTTCTGAATCAATA
Organism: Acidobacteriota bacterium; assembly: GCA_043734305.1. Lineage (GTDB taxonomy): Bacteria > Acidobacteriota > Terriglobia > Terriglobales > Acidobacteriaceae > Acidiflorens. The sequence goes on from JAYTFO010000257.1 coordinate 14,968, forward strand.
TGAGGGCGTGCTGATCGTGATCTCGCACGACCGCCATTTCCTGAATAAAATTTGCACGCACATTGCCGACATCGATTACGAAACGATCATCACCTATACCGGCTCGTATGACGACATGGTCGTCGCCAAGACGCAGAGCCGTTCCCTGATCGAAGGGCAGAACGCTCAGCGCGAAAAGAAAATTTCGCAGCTCAACGAGTTCATCGCTCGCTTCTCCGCCGGCACCCGCTCAAGCCAGGTGCAATCGCGCAGGAAAGAAGTGGAGCGCCTGCAGGTGACGGAACTGGCGAGGTCGAATATTCAGCGTCCTTTTCTGAAGTTCGAGCAGAAGCGCCCTTCGGGCAAACACATTCTGGAACTGGAAGGCGTGACCAAGGCGTATGAGAGCACGCCGGTGATTCAGGGCTTCACGGCGAGCGTGATTCGCGGCGAGCGAATCGCACTGATGGGCCGCAACGGCGTCGGCAAAACCACCATGCTGAATGCGATCCTCGCAAATTCTCCGACGGTTCCCGAGGCTGAGCTTCGCAAGACCAGCGGCTACGACGGGCCTTTCCTGAGCGCCGGAAAAGTTATCTGGGGACACGAAGCCTCGGTTGGATATTTTGCGCAGGACCACAGGTCGCTGATCCAGCCCGGGATGACCGCCTTCGAATGGCTCCATCAGTGGGACCTGTCGGCATCGCACGAAGAGATTCGCGGACTGCTTGGCCAGATGTTATTTCCCCGCGACGACGGCGAAAAACGAACGGAAATTCTTTCCGGTGGAGAAGCCGCGCGCCTGATTTTCTGCAAGCTGATGCTGCAGAAACCGAACGTGCTGGTACTCGACGAACCGACCAACCACTTGGACCTGGAATCGATCAATGCACTCAACATCGCGCTCCAGCGCTATCAGGGGACGGCGCTCCTGGTCACGCACGACGAAGATTTGATCGACGAAGTCGCCACCAGAATCTGGCACTTCGAAGGCAACCACCAGATCACCGACTTCAAAGGCGCGTACGAAGAGTACCAGGCCGTGCTCGCGTAACAACCCTTAGCAGATTCTGTCACCCCGAGCGGAGCGAGGGATCTGCAGCTCACCGATAGACTACAGATCCCTCGCTGCGCTCGGGATGACAGTTCTTTCAAGGAGCACAGTCATCCTGACTGTGCTATTGATAGTGACCAACGGAAGCGCATCCAGTCCGGTGACTGGCTCGGTCTTCAAAACCGGCGGACGGCACCTCTGGTGTCGCCGGTGCGTTCGACTCGCACACGCTTCCGCCAATTGTTTTTTGGTGAACTGCACGGAGTTCGAGAGACGCGCGAATTTCCTTGGCGTCGTTCTACTTCTTCAACTCGGCCGCAAAGTTCGAAACTACGGTGACGGACTGGCTGACTTGCTGCGAGACGCGGTCAAGAAGGATTTGCTTTCCGTCGGGGGCAACATCGTAGAAGACCTGCGGGGCGGACCAGTGGCTGACGAGGGTTTGGGGGGCGCCGAACTGCAAGGCGCCGCCGGCGTCCTTGACCGGCACCGCGAAAAGATTGTAGGTCGGGTCTAAGAAGTAGAGTTCTTTGCCGTCCGTACTCCAGTGCGGCTGCGCTCCTCCGTTGGCGGAGACCTGCCATTTGCCCTGCCCGCCGCCAAAGGCCACTACGTACACTTCCGCCACGCCGGACTCAGACGAGTTATAGACGAGCCAATGGCCATCGGGAGAAAGCCGGCCCAGGTTGCCGCGCGGCAGGACTTGCCACGGTTTGCGATCGCCTTCGAGCGGCAAGGCCCAGACCGTGCTTAGGCCTGCCGACTGGCGCGAATAAATCAGGACCTTGCCGTCCCGCGACCAATCGCTGGCGATGGTCTGCTCCTCATCGGTGAGCAAAAGTTCTTCCGCGCCGCTTCCATCGGAACGCTTACGGAACAGGTTGAAGTGACCGTTGCGATTGGACGCGTAGGCGATCCATTTCCCATCGGGCGACCAGACCGGGTTAGTGTTCGCAACCGGCCCAAAGGTCAGTCGGGTGCGTACTCCACGCGCCAGATCGAGCACCCAGATATCGTTCGCGCCCGCGTCGATTTGGAGCGCGACGCGGTCTCCTTGCGGGGAAATCCGTCCCCATTGCAGATTCGTAATCCAGTCGGCCAAAGTGCCAATCTGTTTCCCGGTGCGATCCATCCAGACTAACTGTAAGTCGCCGCTCCCGCCGCTGCCGTAGACCAGCAAGCCATCGTCGGACGCGGAGGCGTCCATGTGCCAGGTGGCGAAATCGTTCATCACACCTTTGGCAAT
>JAYTFO010000258.1:0-11449 GCA_043734305.1 Acidobacteriota bacterium
TGCGCACGCACATCGAAAATGCGGTCCTCGAAAAGAACATGATCGCGCACGCGCTCTTTAATTCCGAGCCCCTCGATGCCGACAAGATGTTCAAGGAATATTCCGAGGCCGCGCAGAAAATCGCCCCGTTCGTTTGCGACACAGCGCTGTTGCTCAATCAGGCAATCGCCGCTGGCAAGTCCGTGGTATTCGAAGGCGCGCAGGGGACGATGCTCGATATCGATCACGGCACGTACCCATTCGTGACTTCATCGAGCGCAACTTCGGGCGGCGCGGTCACCGGCACCGGCGTTCCGCCGACGTCGATCGATACCGTGATCGGCATCACGAAGGCGTACTGCACACGTGTCGGCGGCGGACCGTTCCCCAGCGAACTCCTCGACGAAGCAGGAGAAGACCTCCGCAAACGGGGCAACGAATTTGGCGCGGTGACCGGACGCCCGCGCCGCACCGGCTGGCTCGATTTGCCTCTATTGCGCTACGCTGGCATGATTAACGGCATCGCGTGGCTGGTGGTGACCAAACTCGACGTGCTCGACCATCTCAAGGAAATTCCGGTTTGCGTTGGCTATAAGATCAACGGCAAAGAGACGGTCGAAGTTCCGGCACAGGCCTGCGGCTACGACAAGATCGAGTGCGTGTACAAAAAAATGCCGGGGTGGGCCACTCCTACGCAGGACATTCAGACGCTGGAAGGATTGCCCAAGGCGGCCCGCGAGTATCTGGCCTTCGTCGAGAAGGAAACTGGAGCGCGTGTCGGCATGATCTCGACCGGCCCGGATCGCGAACAAACGATCCTGGTGCCGGATTTTGTGAGCCAGTTGGGCCTGCAACCAATCAAGCGCTCGGCGGCTCGAAACTGAACGTAGAATAAAACGAGAGAGCAAGAACGGAGCGACGGATGGTGGTATTGGCAGTGACGTGGATGGCGAAAACCGGACGCGAGTCCGAAGTGGCGGCAATTTTTGAAAAGCTAACCGCTGAGTCGCGCAAAGAGCCCGGCTGCATCATGTATCAGGTACACAAGCACAAGACCGAAGCCCGGCGTTTCTTCATCTACGAACAATACAAAGACGATGCCGCGCTCGAAGCGCATCGCGCCGCGCCGCACTTCCTGCAATTTGCGAAGAAAGATTTGCCCAAAGTCGCCGACCGTACTGAGGGGCATTTGTTCGAACCGATCGGATGATGTCGCATGAGTTGCGAATTGTCATCCTGAGCGAAGCGAAGGACCTGCTGTCTTCGGCTAACCCGGATTGATCGCGCCTATGTCGGCTGCTTGTCGACCATCAGCACGCCGCCCGACGCGTAGCTTTCCTTCGACACTTCCACGAACGTCACGACGATCGCTTCCCGACGTGCCCCCGCTTCTTCCACCATCGTGTCGGTAATGCGCTGGGCGATTTTCCGCTTCTGATCGGCCGTTCGGCCTTGCAGCATGGTGACCTGAATTAGTGGCATGAAAAAGTTCTCAGTTCCTAGTTCTCAGTTCTCAGAAAAGGCGCGCCCCCAGTTCTACTGGGAACTGAGAACCGAGAACTGCTTTATTGCGTCAGTTCGTATCCCGCAAAGAAAAAACTCAACTCATAGCGGGCGGTGTCTTCCGCGTCGGAGCCGTGGATTGCGTTGTATTCGATCGTGCTGGCCCACTTCTTGCGGATGGTGCCCTCTTCGGCGTTCGCCGGATTGGTGGCGCCCATCAGCGTACGGAGGTCGGCGATGGCGTTTTCTTTCTCCAGCGCCAGCGCCACGATCGGCCCACTCGACATGAAGTCGGTCAGCGTACTGTAAAACGGACGGCTCGCATGCACGGCGTAGAACTGTTCCGCCTGATGCTTGGAAATTTCCAGCATCTTCATGGCCAGGATATGAAAGCCGTGCTTTTCAAACTGTTCGATGATGTCTCCGATCGCGTGCTTCTTGACCGCGTCCGGCTTAACGATAGTGAGAGTGCGTTGCAGAGTTTTCATAAGTCAGGTCTTCGGTCTCAGGTGTTAGGTGTTAGGCCTCAAAAACAAACGTTTTGTGTTTGCCAAATGCCAAATGCCAAGTGCTAATTGCTAACAGCCGCTTTTCCGATTGCCGCGGCCAAAGTCTCGCCGATGTCAGCCGGTGATTTCGCTACTCTGATTCCAGCTTTTTCCAAAGCGGCGATCTTCTCTGCGGCTGTGCCTTTGCCGCCGGAGATGATTGCTCCCGCGTGGCCCATGCGGCGTCCCGGAGGCGCGGTCTGCCCGGCGATAAATCCAACTACCGGCTTCTTCATGTTCGCTTTCACGAACTCGGCCGCGATCTCTTCGGCGTTGCCGCCGATTTCTCCGATCATGATCACCGCTTCGGTTTGCGGATCGCGATTGAAAAGGTCGAGCGCGTCCACAAAATTCGTTCCGATAATTGGATCGCCGCCAATGCCGATGGCCGTCGATTGTCCAATGCCGCGCTGCGTAAGCTGATGCACAGCCTCGTAAGTCAACGTGCCCGATCGCGATACTATGCCCACGCTGCCTTCTTTGTGAATGCTTCCCGGCATGATGCCGATTTTGCATTTGCCCGGCGAGATGATGCCCGGACAATTCGGTCCTATCAGCCGCGACCGCCGGTTTTGCAGAAATTCCCAGGCGCGCACCATGTCGAGCGTGGGAATGCCCTCGGTAATGCAAACGATCAGTTCGATCTCGGCGTCGGCGGCTTCCATGATTGCGTCCGCCGCGAACGGTGGCGGAACAAAAATCACGGTCGCGTTCGCGCCGGTCTTGTCGGCCGCTTCCTGCACGGTGTTGAAGACGGGCCAGCCTTCGTGCGTCGTGCCGCCTTTGCCAGGAGTGACGCCGCCGACCACCTGTGTCCCGTAGGCCGCGCAACCCTTGGCGTGGAATGTGCCTTCGCGGCCGGTCAGCCCCTGCACGATCAATCGCGTCTTCTTATCAACCAGAATTGCCATGATTGCTCTTTCTCTAACAAAACTTCCGCGTAGAGACGCGGCTTGCCGCGTCTCCCTCCGCTCCGGGCGCGGCCACTGTCGGCGGAAGACGGGCCAAGCCCCGTCTCGACCGCTATGCTCGTGCTGCTGCCACCACTTTATCGGCCGCGTCTTTCATCGTCTCCGCGATCATGAAGTTCAGGCCTGACTCCTTCAATATCTTCTTGCCTTCCTCCACGTTGGTGCCTTCCAAGCGCAGCACGACCGGCAACTGGATATTTGTTTTGCGGGCCGCTTCCACGACGCCGTTGGCGAGCGTATCCACCCGCAGAATCCCGCCAAAAATATTGATCAGCACGGCCTTCACGCTCTTGTCGCTCAGCAGGATTTCAAACGCATGCGCCACCTGCTCCGCGTTCGCGCCGCCGCCCACATCCAGAAAATTGGCCGGCATGCCGCCCGCATACTTGATGATGTCCATCGTCGCCATCGCGAGCCCAGCGCCGTTCACCATGCAGCCGACGCTCCCCTCGAGCTTGATGTAGTTCAGGTTATATTTCGACGCTTCGACTTCGAGCGGATCTTCTTCGGTCACGTCGCGCAGATCGCGGATGTCCGGATGCCGGAAGAGCGCGTTGTCGTCGAAAGTCATTTTCGCGTCGAGCGCAAACACGCGCCCGTCGGTCGTCGTGATAAAGGGATTGATCTCCACCAGCGATGCATCCGTTTCCAGAAACGCACGGTACAGGCCAGTCAGAAATTTCACCGCGGGATTAATCTGCGCTCCGGACAGCCCCAGCGCGAACGCAATCTTGCGCGCTTGAAACGCCTCCAGGCCCATCCCCGGATCGATGTATTGCTTCAGAATGGCGTCAGGCGTAGCGGCCGCCACCTGCTCGATCTCCATGCCGCCGGCCGCCGACGCCATGAAAACCGGCTTGCCCTCGCCACGGTCGACAAGAATTCCGAGATACAGCTCCTTTTCGATGGGCAGCGTTTCTTCAATCAGCAAGCGCCGCACGAGCCGACCTTCCGGGCCAGTCTGATGCGTGACCAGGGTCATGCCAAGAATTTTGCCGGCAAGTTCGCTCGCTTCCTCCACCGACTTCGCGATCTTCACGCCGCCGCCCTTGCCGCGTCCGCCGGCGTGGATCTGCGCCTTGACAACGACTCCGGTGGCGCCGGCTTGGAACAACTCTCTTGCAGCGGCTTCCGCCTGTTCGAGGGTTTGCGCCATCGTGCCGCGCGGCACCGTCACGCCAAACTTCTTCAGGATTTCTTTCCCCTGATACTCGTGAATCTTCATAATGATTCCTGGATTGCGAACTCGCCCGATTCCAAACTCGAAGGCACCCGCTTGCAGCTTCAGAGAGCAGTCGGCAAACTCCCAATTTTATAGGACGTAACGACAATCGGCAAAGCGATGCGCGGCCAGGTCGTCAGTTTCATGGCGCACCGAGGAAGAGCTTGAACCACGAAGGGCACGAAGGATCACGAAGGCCCTGAGTTTTTGGGTTTCCGTCGTGGACCTTCGTGTCCTTGGTGGTTGACGCATTTCGTTTTTTTCCGTAAATATGACCATGGTATAATGACTATGCTCATAACTAGGAGATTTCGCCATGAAGACGATGCCGGCCGGCAAGTTTAAGATCCATTGCCTTAGGGTGATGGATGAAGTCCAAGCCAAGCGAGAGACCGTTGTGATCACGAAATATGGCAAGCCGGTGGCGAAGATCGTTCCGGTCGAGCAAAAATCCGACGACATCTACAACTTCATGAAGGGGAAAGTTAAGATTACCGGCGACATTGTGGGACCTGTGCTTTCTCTGGACGAGTGGGGCGATCTGGCGTGATTCTCGTGGACACGCATGTTATCGTCTGGCTCGCGACAGACCCGGGTCGGCTGTCGAAGAAGGCGAAAGCAGCCATCGACGACGCCCGCCAGAATGGCGACGGCCTGGCGATTTCAGCCATGTCGCTGTTGGAGTTGACCACGCTCTCCGGCAAAGGGCGCATCCGCCCCGAGGGCGGCCTCGAATCTTTCCTCGGCGAAGTTGAGAGCCGGTTTGTCGTTCTGCCGATCACCAGCCGGGCCTGCTTGCGCACACTGGGACTACCGGCCACCTATCCGAAAGACCCCGCAGACCGCTTGATCGGTGCGACCGCCCTGGTGGAGGGCTTGACGCTGATTACTGCCGATCGCGAAATTCGGCGGGCAGGGATGGTTCGCACGATCTGGTAAGGCGAAGGTTCGATTGGCGAGGTCGCGCAGGGAGGACTCCTTGGCGCAGCAATGGAGTCGCGGACGGCATAGGGGTCCTTCGACTCCACGAGAACTTCACTTCGCGGAGTTCTCGTTCCGCTCAGGATGACATTTGTTTGGGGAGCGGGAAAAGAGAGACTAGCCGCAAGTGCTAATTGCCAAGTGCTAACTCCCGCCCTACTCCACCGTCACCGACTTCGCGAGATTCCGCGGTTGGTCCACATCACAGCCTCTGCGGACCGCGATGTGATACGCCAGCAGTTGCAGCGGGACAATTTCCAGAATCGCCGACAACTCTTCCGGAGCGGGCGGAATGTAGAGGACGTGATTGGCGTGCGAGGCAATCTCCTCGTCGCCGTCGGTCGCCAGGGCAATCACGATGCCGGAGCGTGCTTTCACCTCTTGAAGGTTTGAGATCGTCTTCTCATAGCGCGTCATGGAGGCCGGGCTGTTTACATCGCGCGTCGCGATGATTACGACCGGCAGGTTTTCGTCGATCAACGCGTTCGGGCCATGCTTCATCTCGCCCGCGGGATAGCCTTCCGCGTGGATGTAAGAGATTTCTTTCAGCTTGAGCGCGCCTTCGAGAGCGATGGGATAGTGAATACCGCGTCCGAGGAAAAGGAAGTCTTGCGCGCGGACATAGGTTTTAGCGAGATCTTCACAGGCCTGGTCGTGAGTAAGAATCTGTTCCAGCTTGCCGGGGATGAGCGTGAGTTGCTGCACGAGTACCTTGGCCTGATCGGGCGTCAACGTACCGCGCACCTGCGCGAGATACAGCGCAAACAAATAGAGTGCCGTAAGTTGTCCGCTAAAGGCTTTGGTGGACGCGACTCCAATCTCCGGACCGGCGTGGGTGTAGATGGTTCCAGCAGCCTCGCGCGTAATCATTGAGCCGACGACGTTACAAATCGCAAGCGTCCTCGATCCCTTGGCTTTGGCTTCGCGCTGGGCCGCGATCGTATCGGCGGTTTCTCCCGACTGCGAGATCAGCATGGTGACCGTGTCCGGCCCCATGATGGGATCGCGATAGCGCCACTCGCTGGCGTAGTCCACTTCAACCGGGACGCGCGCCAGGGTTTCGATCATGAACTTGCCGGCGAGTCCGGCATGCCAACTGGTGCCGCAGGCGGCGATATTGATTTTCTTCAGCGCCTTGAACTCGGCTTCCGTGACCTGCATCTCGTCGAGAAAAACCTTTCCGCTATCCTGCGAGACGCGGCCCAGCGTAGTGTCGCGGATGGTGCGCGGCTGCTCATAGATTTCCTTGAGCATGAAATGCTTGAAGCCGCCCTTTTCCGCCATGATCGGATCCCAGGTAATGCGTTGCACCGGGCGCTCGACGGGTTTGCCGTCGAAGTCGGAGACCTTCACTCCGCCCTGGGTGATGACGGCCAAGTCGCCATCGGCCAGAAAGAAAAGATCGCGAGTGTGTTCGAGAAGCGCGGGCACATCCGACGCAACGAAGTATTCGTCCTTGCCGATTCCGATCACGACCGGCGGGCCATTGCGCGCGGCCACAATTTTATTGGGATCGTCCACCGCGATCACGACCAGCGCAAACACACCGGCCAATTCCTTGACGGCCTTGCGCACAGCTTCCTGGAGCGTGGGCCGTTGACCGTTACCGGTCTTCAGGTAGTGGTTTTCGATCAGGTGAGCGATCACCTCAGTATCTGTTTCTGTAACGAACTTGTGGCCCTCGTCCTTGAGCCTGCGTTTCAGCGAAAGATAATTTTCGACGATGCCGTTGTGGACGACTACGATCTGTCCGCTACAGTCGCGGTGAGGGTGGGCGTTCTCTTCGGTGGGACGGCCATGCGTGGCCCAGCGCGTGTGTCCAATACCGTAAGTACCGTCGAGCGGCTTGACGCGGATGACTTCTTCCAGGTTGCGCAGCTTGCCTTCGGCGCGCCGTATCTGCAAGCCTTCGCCGTTGCCCGCCACTGCGATTCCCGCAGAGTCGTAGCCGCGATACTCGAGCCGCCGCAGGCCTTCAATGATGACCGGGACAACTTCCTTCTTCCCCACGTATCCGACAATGCCGCACATGGATGATTGCTCCTCGCGTTGATGGTTGGGGGAACCGGATTATTCCGGGGTCGAGTTGACGATCTTCGGCTCGCCGTAAGGGCCGAGTCCGAATCACTACTCTTCGAGGGAGAAACGAAATTCTTCAATCACGGGGTTCGTCAGAACTTCGCGCGCGATCCGCTCTACCTCGGCATGGGCCTGATCCTTCGAAAGACCGCCGTTCAACGACAGCTCGAAGTACTTACCCTGACGCACGTCCTGCAAACCCTTGTAGCCCATCTTATGGAGCGCGCCCTGGATGGTTTTACCCTGCGGGTCGAGCACGCTCTTCTTCAGCGACACATAAACGTAGGCCTTCATGAACAACCTCATTATACGTCAGCCGACTCCGATCCCGACTCTGGTTTTCGTTATAGGGAGTATCGCAAGGGACCCTATCTCGAAGAGCGCAAGAAATCGTAAGTCACTGAAGAAAGGCTAGTTGCCGGTCCAGTTCGGCGATGCTGTCGGCCAGCAACTGGCGGTGCCGGGGATTCTCCGCGACTTCCATCTGGCGAGTGAGGTGGGTACGGGAAAGAAGCAGACCCTGGCGCTTGCGGTCGCGGTCTTGCTGCTCCGGCGTCGGCCGGGGGGCCCCGCTTCGAGGACGGCGGTCCAGCATCTCCGCCTGCTGCTGCTCAACCGACTTACTTTCAAAGCCGCGTGCCATAGGGGCAGTCTATCTGATAAAGCCCATACTCGAAGGCTCTTCCGGGTTGGCAATAGCCTGCGTACAGAACGACTAGGACGCCTGACTCTGGGCGCGCCTGAGTCCGTTGTGGTTCTGTAACAGGTAGGCGGCGCGATCATACTGGTGAAGCAGCGAACGCAAAGGGCGCGGACCGAGGCCGGGGAAGGCCGCCGACAGGGTCATCTGGACGCTCGCATCCAGCGCACAGAGGCGCAGGTAAATCGCGCTATTTGCAATTTGCTTTCCGGAGGCGGCGATAGCGGGATCGGGACTCCGCTGGGCGGCGTCGCCGAAGCGGGCGAATCGCAGGGAAGCCTGGGACAATGCCTTCACATAGGCAAGCGCTGCAAGGGATCTTTCGCGTTTTATTTTCCTGAATTCCTGGTCGGTCAGGCTGGCCCGTAAGAAGGCCTCTTCTTCGGGGTCCACCAGATTTCTGAAGGCCTCGATGTCAAGCGAACGGATCGTCGACAAGGCGTGATCGACGTCAGGTAAGCCCTTGGTGCGGCGGGTGGCGAGGGTGGCAAACGCTGCCAGTAGCACGAACGCGATCAGAACAAACACAAACTCGGAACTCATCGGGACCGCTCCAGTTCTCCGCTCCATTGATCCATTTCGGGTACCGGGTAGGTCGCGGCGCCTACCGGCTTTTCCGCTGCAATCATGTAGCCAAGCCAAACTAAAACAGAAATGTGATAGCTTCCCGTGGCCAGAAGGTCCAGCAAGTCCCTGGAATGTTCCGTGAGAGATGTGAGTTCAAGCGTCCACTTGGCAAGTTCCGTGCTCGAGAAAATTGCAAAGCCAAACGCGATTCCAAACACGAAACTACGCCATGACAGGCCGAACATCCGGGAGAACAGAAAAAGAAAAAGTAGTAGTCCGGCCTGAATGATCGCGACGCTCCGGCCGAAGAAACTGATCATCCCCAGCATGTTATCTGTGATGCTCCAGGAAGAATGGAACGTTGCCCCAACGATGGCAATCAGCAACAGGCCGGTGAGCCAGCGCAAGGAAGGTGTAGCAATCGCTTCCAGACGTGGATAGTCGCGAAACGCATAGTTGACGATCTCCTGGATGATGCCGAACCTGAGCGCTGTGCTTCCCGCCATAGTCGCGATGAAGACATCTCGGTACCAGGCTCCGTTGGAATGGCCCGCCATGTAGGCGACAAAGAGAAGCAGAAATTCAACTGTCTCAAACAAGGTGTAGAAGAAGAAAATGGGGAACTGCTTGTGCAGCCGGCGGGCGTACATGAATGTCGATACAACCGGAAGAAGAGCGTGGGGCGCGATCCACAGGTAATACAGGACGAACTTATACCAGTGCGCCATATTGGCAACACGGCACTATAGTCCGCCCCGGTCAAGTTTGCAATTAGTTTACTGGCGGACAAACTTGTTTCAAGCAGTGAGGCAAGGGATTCCCGTCGGCGAAGCTGGGCACAGTGGCAGTGGTTAGTAACACGATCGCGGCCAGAACAAGCACTAATTTCTTCATGGTATTTCTCCTTTTGAAGTGACGAGCTGCAGCAGTACTTTGCACAAGGCAGAGCACAGCCAGATGGAAACCCGTGGGCCAACAGGTTTCCGGAAAAAGTAAATTTTCTGGATGGAAACTCGCGATCAAGGACTTTCTCGGAGAAAATAGATCTGTGGCGTTCCGGTCCGCTCTCGAGGATTTTGAAAGCACCAGTTTGGGAGCAATCCCTGGACTGTTAGGAAAGCTCCGCTACATGGCGGCGCTTCACGACGGCGACGGGAACTATTCTCATTGGGGAATGGGAAGGGTGCATGGAGAGGGAGCGGCGCGCCGCGCGATCCGCAGCTCGCATGTGGCGGTACTTGCCCGGGTACTAAGGACCCCGTTGCGCGAACTGGCTGAGGATCTGAGTTATTCCGCGTCCGGCGAGCAGATCACTCCGCTTGAATTCCTGTTGTCTCTGAAGAAGCTGACACCGCAAGCCCTGCCCGAAGGGCCGATGCCCGCCTCCCAGAAGCATTTTACGGCAGTGCTGCACGCACTGTTGGCCCTGGCGCAGAGCCCGGCACGCGCCACTCACCCAGACGCATTGCCACCCCTACCACCTGTCCGATAATCTCCGCCTCCTGGGGATGCCGGAGAACGCGGACGGGCGCAGGCGACAAGGGATGCGGTTGCAGCACAATGGTGTCCCGTCGAACCGCACACCAGGAACAGACAAAGCCCTCGCGGGTCTCGACGAAGTAGATTGGGCGCTCGTACTCGGAACGCCAGGCGCCCTCCGCCGCTTTGTTCCTGGTCTCGTCTACTTGCACAAAAGTGCCGGGAGGCAGAATCGGGAACATGGTGAAATCCTCTGCCCCAATGTAGCCGTACGTGTAGTCGTCGTTCGCCGCAAACATGGAAAGATAGGAAAGCGGGACGATCCCCCATTTTTCGACCATTCGCCCGAGATTCGTAGTCTTCTCGAGATTGAATCCAGGGTCCATCCGGACCGGAATGGAGACCTCGGCGATGTTCTCCGCCGCGGTGGAAAGATGCGAGCTTGCAGGCTGTGCCGCGCCTACGTCGAGATGAATATCATTCAGGTCCACGCCATACCACGACAGCAATTCCCGGTAGCCGCGACGGTAGATCGCGGCCATGGAGTAGAGGCGGAAGATACTGGGAACAACTCCTTTGGTCTCGATATCCGAGAGGCGGCTGGGAGGAATGGTGAATTCCTCGCTCACCAGTCTCCGGGCAATCTGCTGGCTCGCGTTTTCAACGTCACGCATCGTGCAGCCGAGCGCTTCCCTCAACACACGAAGCTTGCATCCTCCGTTGATTTCCAATGCGTACCCCCACTAGTTTCACAAATGTAACAAAGTGAGCCTCTCCTTATCTATTCTAGAATCAAGAATTAGAAGAGCTTTTTCCCAAAAGCGGAAACCACCTTGGCCCGAGTAAGCCGTTGGGGAGCTGCGTCCTGCCTGAGTACATCAGACCGAAGCAAGGTCGAATTGTGTAAATCAGTGCCAAAATTGGCAGTCATCATCCGTGAGGTAGTGATTCTCGGCGGCCAGTTCCTGGATTGACATGGCTCGGTGAGCTCATAACTGACTTTCGTAACTAAGCGCCAGTGAAACGATGCGCAGCATGAGCCTATCCCGAATAACACGACAACGGAAAGAAATCTTGTAAGATGGCGGCCCGGTCCGGCGCTACACTCGCCTGCAATATTTCTGGAGCCCAGCTTTGTGGGCAATCCAATGATGCCACCGGAGGCGGCTCCTTACGCGCCGTGGCGTACTCCCGGCAGATCGCTAAGGAATTCAAGCAAGCATGGCCCTGTTCCAAAAAGCGAACAGGTGGGCATAAAAGAAGACCGCGGCATCAATAAACCTTGACTACGAACGCACGGAGGGTGACGATATCCGTCTCCAGATTTGTATTGTCTGGAGAAAGAGGCGCAGACTCGACGGTGTTTCCGTTTGGAAGAAACAAGACTGGTTCCCAAGTAAGGAACCAGCGGTTGCAGCAT
>JAYTFO010000259.1:0-5183 GCA_043734305.1 Acidobacteriota bacterium
ACCAGCGCCATGTTTCTCGGGATCGGCCACATCCCCAACGCCAAGATTTTCGAAGGTCAGCTCGATTCTGATCCTGACGGATATCTCATCACCAGCAAAAACGTACTCACGAAGGTTCCGGGAGTGTACGCCTGCGGTGATGTCCAGGACCGCCGTTACCGTCAGGCCATCACCGCCGCCGGCAGTGGCTGCATGGCCGCGCTCGAAGTGGAGAAATATCTCGAAGAAGCAGGGCACTAATCTCGCGTCAGATTGCGCGATAGGATTTCCCCTGTGACCTCTGTGTCCCCGGTGGGACAAGCCTTTGATTCCCAACCACAGAGAACACAGAGGTCATAGAGGAAAGCGCGAACAACCCTAATTCGCGGTGGCCGGACTGTCTTTTCTAACCGTTCTGTCGTAGACCCACAACAGCGCCGCCGTGACCACGCCGACTCCGGTCACGCTCCACCAGATCAACTCCGGCCGATGGGCGACTTCTCCAAAGCGGTGGACAATTGTCCCGCCAAACCAGCCGCCGATGATCGATCCGATGCCGATGGGGAGGAAAGCGAATCCCATGTAAGTGCCCTGCTGTCCTGGAGGCGCGAGGCGCGAGATGTATTCGTAGTAGCGGGGTGCCTGGATCATCTCGCCGATCGCAAGAACAAACAGCGAGAGCACCGCGCCCCAAACCGTTGGATGATAGGCGAGGATCAGCCACGAAGCCGACGTAATCAACGTGCCCAGGATGACCGCTTGAAATGCCGGAATTTTTCGGGTGAGCAGGTTGATCAGCAGGGTGAACAGAATGACCGCCAACCCGTCCGTGACCAGCACGAGTTCGACGGGAGCCTTGGGATCGATGTAATTCTGGATGTATCCCGGCAAGCTGATGTACTGCTGCCAGAACACGATCCAATATCCGGTGAACAACAGGAGGAACCAGAGGAAGCGGCTGGCGCCGGCGAATACGATGCCCAAGAGGACCGTCCATACCCACCACGGGATCGCGTAGGGCAGGAAGAACATCGCGATGCGCAGGAGGAGGGCAATCGCGAGAGCTGGCAAAACCAGCCAGGCATTCCCGACGACCACGCAAAAATTCCGCGCTACGGTGGCGATCGACGGTGGGGGCGCATCGTCCGCTTTGCGCGGCTCGCGAAAGAAAATGAGAACGACAAAGAACATCGCGAAAACGCTCAGTGCGGCGACTCGATAGACGTTCTCGACCCCAAGATGTTGATGCGCCCAGCTGGCATACAACGGACCGAGGGCGCCGCCGATGTTCACCATCGTGTAATAAATCGAGTAGCCGATGGAGCGGACATTCTCCTTGGAGGCGCGGGCCGTCGTGCCAACCACGCAAGGCTTTACCAGCGCGACCCCCAACGCGGGCAGCATGAGGATCACTCCGACGAACAGGCCCAGAGGCACGGTGTTGCGGATCGGAGCCAGCCAGGGCGCCGCGATCGAGCCGATCAGAAAATATGCGACCGCGAGAATGAGGTATGCAACCGAGAGCGCACGGCGGAATCCGAGACGATCTGCAGCCGCTCCGCCAAACATGGCCATGAACCAGACCATCCCGCCGAATAGGCCTGTGAGTGTTCCGGTTTGCTCGGTGGAAAAATTGAGCTTCCCTTGCAGATACAGCGCCAGCGAAGCAAACGCGCCGTAGTAGGAAAGACGCTCGAATATCTCCGTGATATTCGCAACCCAGAAGGGCCGCTCGAAGCCGGTGCGAATTTCCTGCAGGCGTTCCGCGAAGGTCAAGAGAAGACTCCCGATGCTTGGTGTGGCGCGGGCGCCCTCGCCCGCGTTCATCCGCCTATACGCTCTCGCACTTGTTGGGCGGTAAGCCCCGCCACCCGGATTACCTTATTCCGGCTAGTCTGGCCGGCAGCAATAGTAACGGACGAACGCGGTACTTTCAAAAGTTTTGCGAAGAAATCGATGCAGACATCGTTGGCCTTGCCATCGACCGGGGGAGCCGTCAGCGCGAGTTTGAGGGCGTCGCCCACTTCGCCGGTGATGGCGTTCTTCTTCGCGCGGGGATGGACTTTGATCGCGAAGGTCGTTCCGTCGGTCGAGTTTGCGAACTTTGCCATCGAAAGGCTTTACCATAGAGGTCACAAAGGAAATCCTACGACCAATCGCTTCCGGTTTCCTCTGTGTACCCCTGTGACCTCTGTGGTTGCGCTTTTGCTCTGTCGCCGAAGATTGCCGTGCCCACGCGCACGCACGTCGACCCTTCTTCGATCGCCACTTCGAAATCGTGGGACATCCCCATCGAGAGTACATCCATTCCGACCGCAGGCAATCGCCGCGACGCGATCTGGTCACGAATTTCCCGCAGTGAATGGAAGAAAGGCCGAGCGTCTTCTGGATCATCGGAAAACGGAGGAACCGTCATCAGCCCACGAACCTTTAGATTGTTCCATTGCGGCGCTGCGAGCAGGATCTGTTCCAATTCTTCCGAGCCGGGAGCCGCGCCACTTTTCGCGTCCTCGCCGCCGACGTTGATCTCGATCAGGATCGAGAGCGTCTTGGCTGCCTTCTCCGCTGCGGCGTTCAGTCTCTCCGCGAGTTTAACGGAGTCCACCGAGTCCACCGCGCCAAACAATTCGGCCGCTTTCGCCGCCTTGTTGCTCTGTAGATGTCCTATCAAATGCCATTCCGCATCGGACAAATCGCGCAAGGCAGCCGCCTTGTCCGCAAACTCCTGCACGCGATTCTCGCCGAACACGCGTAGCCCTGCCGCGTACGCCTCGCGAATCCGTTCCACGGGGAAGGTCTTGCTCACTCCCATCAACGTGATTGTTTCCGGATTGCGACCCGCGCGGCGAGATGCAGTGGCGATCCGCTCCCGCACTCGGGCGACGTTTTCGACGATGGACATAAGAGAGAGGTCAGAGGTAAGAGGGCAGATTGCAGAGGTGAAGGCCACTAGTATCGAAAGCCTTTACCTTTGCAATCTGACCTCAAACCTTTGACCTTACCAACCTCTGCAATCTGACCTCTTACCTCTGACCTTATCTCACATCATTCCGGTCGGCGGCGCGGGTTCGCTTGGATCGCCTGCGCTGGTCAGCGGTATTCGAATCATCAAACCGGCGAGACCGGCCATTACGACTAGCCCGACCAGATACGAGGGATGCTCGAAGATCTGAGGCGTTGTCCAATTCTTGACCTTCGAGATAGCCACAACTCCCGCCCACACCAGGCCCAGCAAGGACTCTCCGACGATCAGTCCGGAAGCGGTCAGCACGCCGGCGTTTTCGACGCGAGCCATTTGTGCTGGATTGAAGCCACGGCGCTTCGCCAGCCAATCTCCCAGCGCGCGGAAAACTCCACCCAGGAAGATCGCGAATGTTGTTTCAAAGGGCAAATACATTCCGACCGCCACCAGCATGGGACTGCGCACTTGCATCATGATCATGCCAATGCCCATGAAGATTCCGACAACTACCAGGGGCCAAGGCATATCGCCACCTACAACTCCGACCGCCAGGGTTGCCATGAGGCCGGCCTGTGGCGCTGCGAGTTCACGGCTGCCAAAACCGAAGGAGTTATTCAGAAGAGCGAGCGGGAAGTACATGACCAGACTGGCCACAACCACGGCGATCAACTCGGCCATCTGAATTTTGCGGGGAGTGCCGCCCAGGATGTAACCGACTTTGAAGTCCTGTAACAACTCACCGGCGACCGCTGAGGAAACGCAAACCACCGCCGCTACGCTCAATACGGCTAACACGCCAGACTTTCCGGAAACTCCCAGTGAGACCATCAGCAAGGCTGCGATGAGTAAGGTCGAAAGGGTCAAACCTGAAATCGGATTGTTCGAAGAGCCGATGAAGCCAACCAGGTTTCCGGACACTGTCGCGAAGAAAAATCCGACCAACAGCATCACGACTGCCGCGAAAATTGCGGGCCAGAGCAACCCGGTGAGGTATACGTAGAGCACGCACATAAACACGAACGTGAGTGCAATCAGACCAAACACCGTTTTCGATCCCATGTACTGCTCGGTGCGCGAGAGTTGGGCCCGCTGGGCCGCGGTCTGGCGCAAGTCACTGAGAGCTTTGCCGAGGCCGGCCGTCAGGCTCTTGCCCATTTTGAACAAAGTGTAAGCCGCTCCAACCAGCATTCCCCCGACCGCGATGGGACGCACTACGAATTTCCACACGGAGATCGCCATGGTCGTCCAGTCGTCGGGTGTGTTGGCGGGGAGGTACTGTTTGATTTGTGGCCCGAGAAAATAAATGAGGAGCGGGACCATTAATCCCCAAGCCAGCACGCCGCCAGCAAACTGAATCGACGCGAGGCGAAGCCCGATGATGTATCCAACCCCGAGATATGCGGGGCTCACGCTCGGAGCTGCGAAGGTGCTGATCCCGCCCGTCGCCACAATATTTTTACTTCCAGCAAGACCGAGGCGGACTTGGCTAAATCCCAGATTCCCGACCGCAAAGTGAAAATCCTTGCCGGCGGCGAACAGTCCGAAGCTTCCCAGGATGTACACCAGCCCACCCACCCCGATGTTCCAGAAAAGATATTTCGCAGCTTGTGCGCCGCGCTGTCCGGCCTTGTGAATCTCCGAAGCCGCCACCGACTCAGGGAAGGGAAGTTCGGGGTCTTCCACCATCACGCGTCGCACTAAAGAAATAAACAGCACTCCGAGAATGCTTCCTACCATGATCAATGCGGTCGATTTCCAATAAGAATCGAACGACCAGAACGAGGGCCACGCTCCTGCCAGCACGAAAGCCGGGAGGGTAAAGATCGCTCCGGCCGCGACCGACTCACCGATCGAACCCGCGGTTCGAGCGATGTTTTCTTCCAGCAGCGACCCCTTCCAGGCGCGCAACACCGCCATGGCAATGACTGCTGCCGGATAGGTCGCGGCAATTGTGATGCCGGCGCGCAATCCCAGATACGCGTTGGCTGCGCCCAAAACCACGGTGAGGATCAGTCCGAGAAAAACTGCACGGAAGGTGAGTTCCTTCATCTCCATGGTCTCGGGAACGTACGGTCGATGTTTGCGAGGTTCTTGGGAGGCGCTATCCGCAGGAGTGCTCATTCAGGTCCTCACTGCAATGCAGAAATTAATTTCCGATTTACATTAACAGAACGACGCACCTTAGCACGCCAAAAAGCCGCTTTACAAGTGCAGACAGCGTTTACAAACCAGTCTACCGACG
>JAYTFO010000260.1:0-3231 GCA_043734305.1 Acidobacteriota bacterium
GTTGCGCCTGACATCGTTGAAGGTTTTTCGAACGAGTTCATCGCCGGCATGAGCAGTGATCCCGGCCGCGCACGCCGCCTGGGCGATGTGGCTGCAAGCAATCCCAGTCATTGGACCTGGGGCACGACCAATCATGTGCCTCACGTACTGCTCATGCTTTATGCCACGCCCGAAACGCTCGATGGCTTTCAGCAGTCCATACAAGCACAGTTCGGCGTAGGCTTTGATGAACTGGTTTGTCTGAATACATCTGCAATTGGCAGTAAAGAGCATTTCGGTTTCGAAGACGGCATTTCTCAACCTCAGCTTGATTGGGATCGTGAGCGCCCGGTTTGCGATCAAGAACAGTATGCGTATACGAACCTGTCCTGCCTCGGCGAGTTCCTGCTCGGCTATCCCAACGAATATGGCGGCTATACGGATCGTCCTTTGCTCGACCCGCAGCGTAACGGTGCCAACGTACTACCGCGAGCGGAGGAGGCTCCGGAAAAGGCTGACCTGGGGCGTAACGGTAGCTATCTCGTCATGCGACAGTTAAGTCAGGACGTACACGGTTTTTGGCGGTACTTAGATCAGCAAGCCGGGGGCGACGCAGCACTGCGAGAGCGCCTGGCCGCATCCATGGTGGGCCGGACTCGCGACGGCGAACCGCTTGTGGAACGCACGAATGAAGTGATCGGCGGTAATGCGGCGAACCCTAAAGGCGACCTTAACGCATTTACCTATCAATCCGATCCGCAAGGCTTGCGTTGCCCACTGGGCGCACATATACGCAGGAGCAATCCGCGCAACGCAGATCTTCCGCCCGGCGGTCCCGGAGTGATCTCGCGCTTGATTCGGACACTGGGTTTCGATGCCGAGGCGCTCGATAACGACCGCGTTGCCTCGACGCGATTCCACCGGCTGCTGCGCCGCGGTCGCAAGTACGGCGCACAGGTGACGCCGGAACAAGCGCTGATCGGCGTGCCCGCGGCCGGAGATTCGGGTCTACACTTCATTTGTCTGGGCGCAAATATCGCCAGGCAGTTCGAGTTCGTACAGAGCGCATGGATAGCAGGGAGCAAGTTCGATGGGTTGGCCGGTGAAGGCGACCCCTTGCTGGGACATCGCCAGCCGGGCTTCGATGGAACCCGTACCGATGTGTACTCGATACCCGACCCCAACGCGCCCGACAGACGACTGACAGCATTACCGTCATTTGTCACTGTGCGGGGCGGGGCGTATTTTTTCCTGCCCGGTATACGTGCTCTACGCTATCTCGCAACAGCAGGCTGAGAGAGGCAAATATGGATTCAAACATGAGTTGCCCGATACCGCGCGCCAGGACCGGCTTAGCACTGCTGGATTGGATCAGCAATACATCCATATTCCTATTGCAAATGTAGCGGCGCATTGATCCCTTCATACGTCCCGCCTTCGATGCCGTGTCACGCGAGCCGCTTGTGCGCCTGACGACTGCTCTCATTAACTTTCAACGCAGGACGAAGGCCTGAAGATCTCTGAAGAAATGGGGCTGCCCAACGAGGAGGTCAATCTCGAAGCAATCATTACAACGTTTAAGCAGTAGATGCCCGGACTGTGGAAGCCTGGCGGCTTCGAACGCGTGGGCATCACCAAGACCCACGGCATCGTGCGCGCAGAGTTTATCGTTCAGGGGTCGTTTGGCGGAACGGAACATAAAGTACGGTAGGATTTTCGTGTTGGGCGCATCGGCCTGAAGCCGCCCTTCTCGACGCGCTTGTTCTGCCTCCAACTGTAATCGCCGGTGAGATTGATGTGATCCCAGTGCCTATCGTCGGCCGCATGCATCTGGCTCCAGCCATTCACCTGTCGTTCGCAGAACGCGCGACGTTGACCGCATGGGCAAATGCGAAGAGCCTTCACTTGCGAGTCATTCAATGCGCATAAATCGTGGCTCTGGCTGCTGACGGAGACGAGTGAGGCTATCGCCACACAACTGGAGATTTCGCGACCTACCGTGCAATGGTGGGCGAGAACGATTCCTCGCCCTGCGCGTGACTGGGCTCGAGAAAGACGCCCCACGTCCTTGCCGAATCCCGAGTATTCCGGCCACAAAGATTCGCGTCATCGTTGAGGCCACGCTCCACACAACGCCTCTGGCCGCAACGCATTGGAGTACGCGGGCAATGGCGCACGCACACGGGGTCAGCGAAGCCACGGTCCGTCGAATCTGGAAGCACACAACCTTAAGCCGCACTTGGTCAAAACCTTCAAGCTCAGCCAGGACCAACAGTTCCTGGCGAAGCTCACGGATGTTGTCGGCCTCTATCTGAATCCGCCAGACAAAGCATTGGTCTTATGGGGTCGATGAGAAAAGCCAAATCCAAGCCCTCGATCGGACCCCAACCAGGGTTACCGATCAAGAAGGGACGCTGCGGAACACGGACGCACGATTACTAGCGCCACGGGACGACCCCACTGTTCGCCGCCTTGAGCATGCTCGATGGCACAGTCATCGGCGAAAAGATGATCGGATAGCCCAGACAGAATGCGAGTGCGTGAACGAGGGGTGTCTTTCCGCTTCCATTTTTCGCATAGAGTGACGTTGTCCGATGGCCGAACTGCAGTACGGGGCTTTTCCACCCGGTTGCGCCTTGAGCCGTTAGCTGGAGAGAAGCGAGCCTCATATCAAGCGGCCTTGAAAGGCTGTTTCGGCGGCGATGTTTTGGTAGCTGCGTTCAGTAGTGGCAAGCGCGAGAGCGAGCTGAGTTTGGCTCGCGAGGACCCGATCAACGACTTTTTTGCCCAGTTCGTTCAAAGTGATTGTTTGCCGACGTGGGTGCACTGTGACCAATCCGGCGATTTCAAGGAAGGTGAGGGCTTTTACCGTGCGAATGCGAAGGTTGGCCGACCATCCGATGCCTTGCGGCGATCCCTTGAAGCCAGCCACAGCCCTTTCGAGACACTCACCAACAAGTTGCCCCAACTCCTCTGGCATCGGCTTGCGATGGCCTTTCGCCAGAATCATGATGACCATCGTGAGCAACGGTAGCTGGAACAGGGCTTCATTGCTGAGGAAAACAGTGCTTTTCGGAGCGTTCTGGCCGGATTCGACGCGCAGGCCTCGGCTTTCCGTTATGGCAAAGAATTCGTCGTAGTTCATGCGCTTTCCTTCCTAACCCAGTCGGACATCACCCCACCGAAGAGAAGGTCAGGGGTTAGCGCCTGTATGCTTTGCGCGCTGGCGCCAGCCATCGTGTCAGTTATGGT
>JAYTFO010000261.1:0-2561 GCA_043734305.1 Acidobacteriota bacterium
CCGAACCTGCTTTCATAACCTTGCTTCACGCGGCGATAGACTTCTTGCTTGTCGCGGCCCGGCGGCTCTTTGAGTACCGCGGTCAGCGCCGTACCGGTGTATTCGGGATACAGATCGATGCGTCCGGCGAGAATCGCTTGCTGACAGATAAAAGTCCCCGCCAGATAAAATCGGCGCTCGACTTGGACGTGAGCGCGCGCCTCGATGATCTGAGCGAACATTTCGCCAAGGACGAGTTGCTCGGTGAAGTTCTTGCTGCCGACGACGATGCGATCGGTACGGCGGGCGCAGTTCAGAATGGGCAGGAGAAGTATGAGCACTAACAGGATCCACGCGATCCTTCTCTTAGCAGTGCGGCCTCTGGGAACGTGATTTGCCACTCGGTTTCTCCACATGGGAACGTAGCGATGGCGCCCCGCCCGCCCTGCGGAGGGCAAGGTGCCTCCGCGACTGCCGGCAAGTTGGCGGCGCTACGCTACTACTTCCGTCGCAACGAACCCAGTCGCCGTTCGAGCACGCCCAGTCCTACATCGGCTGATAGCGCGAGAACGGCGGCTGGCACGGCTCCCGCGAGGATAAGCCGGTTGTTCACCATCGCGAGTCCGCGAAAAATAAATTCGCCCAGTCCGCCTGCTCCAATTGCAGCGGCGATCGTTGCCAGTCCGACCGACACTACGGTCGCGATCCGGACCCCCGCCACAATCACGCCCGACGCCAGAGGCAATTCCACTTGCCATAGCAACTGTCGATCGGTCAGGCCCATCGCACGTCCCGCCTCAACCACGGCTGGATCGACGCTGCGAATTCCAGCATAGGTATTCCGAATCAACGGCAGCAACGCGTACAGAGTGAGCGCCAGAATCGCCAGGCGTCCGCCGCGTTCTCCGATCCAGGGTGCGGGCAGAAGAAATCCAAAGAGCGCCAGGCTGGGGACTGTCTGAATGATGTTGGCCCCGCCCAGCACCGCTTTGCTGAGTTGCGGGACGCGCGTGATCAGGATACCCAGCGGAATGCCGATCAGCACCGCAAACAATATCGAGAGTCCGACCAGCGTGATGTGCTCAAGCGTCAGATCAAGCACCTGCTGACGGTTGGTAACGATGAATTGCCAGAAGTTCATGCTGTCACCTCGATTCGTCTCTCGAAAATGCTTCCATGTAGGCCCGTACTAGCGGTTCGCGAGAATGAGGAAACTCTGCTACGGGGAGATTCACAACCAAGCGGCCGTCTTCCATCAGCGCGACGCGATCGGCGAGCAGGAGGGCCTCGCGCAAATCATGCGTAACGAAAATCACCGTTTTCTTCATGCGATGTTGCAGGTCGCGAAACTCTTTCTGGATCTCGGAGCGGGTAATCGGATCGAGCGCGCCGAACGGTTCATCCAGAAGCAGGATCGGCGGATCGGCCGCCAAAGCCCGCGCTACGCCCACTCTCTGGCGCTGCCCTCCGGAAAGCTGCTGCGGATATCTGTCGAGTAGATCGGGACTGAGCCCGACCAGCGCGAGCAGTTCCTGCACCCGAGCCCGCACGCGTTCAGCAGGCCAGTTTTCAATCCGGGGCACGAGCGCGATATTTTTCGCGACCGTAAAATGCGGAAACAACCCGCCATCTTGAATCACGTACCCAATACTTCGGCGCAGGCGAATGGGATCCCATGCGGTGGTGGACCGTCCGTTGACGCGCACTTCGCCTGCACTCGGCACGAGCAGGCGATTGATGAGTCTGAGCGAAGTGGTCTTGCCCGACCCGCTGCGGCCCAGCAGGACCAGGGTCTCGCCTTGATTGACGGACACCACCAAGTCGTCAACTAGCGCGCGTCCGTTTACGCGGAACGAGACGTGCTCGAAGGCGATTGCCCGTTCGTCGATGGCGGAAGATGTCATGAGTAGCACCGGCGCCTCGCTGACTTTCGCGGCACGGTCCAGCGGTCTAACGCGAAGGCGATCCGGATTTGTACGCCGTGTCCGGCAACCCGGTGATGCGCACGCCCCCGTGCCCTTTGTGCCGGATGTTAAGGCCGATCAAGAGCGCGGTGATCTGTTCGACGATGCGGGCATTTTCCAGCTTGCCGCCATCAATCGCGCGAATCCGCGGAATTTTTGCTGCCAATTCCGTCGCGGCCTGCGTGGCGGCGGGATCGTCGCTGCAAACGATCACGTCACAATCGACATCTTCGTTTCCGTTCAACACTTCGGCGGAAACGTTCTGAAACGCTGCGACCACTGACACGCCCTTGGGTACAAGTTCGGCCGTCTGTTGCGCGGCGGAACCCTGCCACACGCCCAGCGTTCGGCTGGCGCGTCCGCCGACACTCGCGGCAAGCGGGACGGTGGCGTCGACCAAAATGCTGCCCGGCTTAATCGCGGGCTTTAATTGTTTGAGCAACTCAGCCTGGCCCTCGAATGGAACCGTCAGCACAAGCAGATCGCAGGCCGCACAAGCTGCGGAATTTTCCAATCCCAAAATCTGCGCATGCGGACCAACCTGCTGCGCGATCTTCGCGGCCGCCTGTTGCGCTCGTGCCGCATCGCGCGAACCAAGGATTATCTTCTCGCCAGCGC
>JAYTFO010000262.1:0-5508 GCA_043734305.1 Acidobacteriota bacterium
ACGCGCATTCGGCTCTCTCCTAATGACCTTGGAGTAGATATGAGCAGGAAAGGCACGGTCAAGATAATCCGGATTGTTCTACACTGTAATTACAGATTCTGAAGGAAAGAACAACGAACGCGGCGACTTCGGTCCACTGCGACGTCGCATGCGCCTGAGACGCGGCAAGCCGCGTCTCTACTTGACGTTTTGGCGGTTGCAATAGATTTATGTTAAAGGCTTCACTGAAAAATCCGGCGCTGCGCAAGCGGGCTAGCCAGTTTACGCGGCTGGTGCGACATTCCGCGGTCACAGCGCGCACGGGACAAACTCACAAGCCGAAGCTTGCGGCCAACGGCGAATTGGGTGTCACGTTCATTGGACATTCCAGCTTCTTCCTGCAAATCGGCGGACAGAGTGTCGTCATCGACCCGAATTTTGCGCGGTGGCTGTTTCTTCTGAAGCGGATCCGGCAACCGGGATTGCATCTGCGCGACCTGCCTCCGGTGGACGTGATCCTGGTCACGCACGCTCACTTCGACCATTTGCACCGGCACTCCTTGCGCACCATCGCCCGGCAGACCCGTGAGCAGCGCGGAACTTCGCCCACCCTGGTCATTCCGCACCACGTGTTCGATCTGGTTTCCGATCTCGGATTCGAAGACATCGTGGAGCTGGAATGGTGGAATACCTATCGCCATCGCGGACTCGATATCACTCATGTGCCGTCGCGCCATTGGGGCGCGCGCATCATCAAAGATTCGCACCGCGGGTATGGCGGATATGTTCTGCGGTCGGGCAAGCACTCTGTGTATCACGCCGGCGATACGGCATATTTTGCGGGCTTCCGCGAGATTGGACAGCGTCTGTCGCCGGAACTGGCGCTGCTTCCGATCGGGGCCTACCATCCGGAACAATTTCGCAACGTTCATACCAGCCCGGCAGACGCGATGCGAGCCTTCCTCGATCTGAACTCCCGCTGGATGGTGCCGATGCATTACGGAACCTTCCGGCTATCTCATGAACCGGTCGAAGAGCCTCTGCAATTGCTGGCGCAAGAAGCAGAAGGAGCTGGCGTGAAAGATAGAGTCGTGGTGCTCGAAGAGGGCGTCACCCGCTTCTTTTAGGCTTTCAGCCGAAACAAATGTAGTGTCGAGACGCTACCAACTGTATCCCACGCCTGTTTCGAAACCCTTGCACTCCTAACTGCCCTGGAACTATCCTCTGTACTCGGCTTACGATGCTAGCAGTACAATTTCAGAGCTGACGGAAAACGGCGGCTCGATGTTTGAGCATTTCGAACCGGCGCTGCCCGTTGAGTTTAAACTCTTGCTGAATACAATCGTGGCGGAGAGGTCTGCATGACACAGGAAGAAATCAGACTGGCGGAATCCAGCGCGAAAACCAGGCACTGGAAACGTTGGGGACCTTATCTCAGCGAGCGCGCCTGGGGCACGGTGCGCGAAGACTACAGCGCTCATGGAACCGCCTGGGAGTACTTTCCCCACGACCACGCCCGCTCGCGCGCTTATCGCTGGAACGAAGACGGCCTCGCGGGGATCTGCGATCGCCGTCAGTTTACATGTTTTTCGGTAGCGCTGTGGAACGGACGCGATCCGATTTTGAAGGAGCGGCTTTTTGGACTTACGGGCCACGAGGGCAATCACGGCGAGGACGTAAAGGAATACTACTTCTACCTCGACAGCACGCCTACGCATTCCTACATGAAGTATCTCTATAAGTATCCCCAGGCGGCATTTCCTTACGACGAGTTGGTTACCGAAAATGCGCGGCGGGGTAGGAGCCATCCGGAATTTGAACTGCTCGATACTGGCGTGTTTAACGACGATCGTTACTTCGATGTGTTCGTGGAGTATGCCAAAGCGGACGTCGAGGATATCCTTATCAAGATCACGGTCGCGAATCGTGGGCCGGATGCCGCGAGTCTCCGCTTGCTGCCGACGATATGGTTCCGCAACACCTGGTCATGGAAAACGGGTGCGCCGCGCCCCGAGATGCACGCGGCAAAAGTCCCGGCAAATCCGGCGATTGAACTGAATCACCCCCAGGCTGACCGTCGCTGGCTGCACTGCGAAGGATCGCCGGAACTGCTGTTCACCGAAAACGAAACGAATGCCCAGCGCCTATTCGCAGTTGCAAACCCCACGCCCTACGTCAAGGACGGCATCAACAACTACGTTGTCCACGGCACGCGGGACGCTGTGAACCCGCACCGTACCGGCACCAAAGCGGCCGCGGACTACGCGCTCACGATCGGGCCGGGCGAATCAGATGTGGTCCGCTTGCGACTCGCACCATCTGACTTACAAGGAAAGAATGCTTTCGACGGCTTCGACAAATCATTTGCGCTTCGCCAGCGTGAGGCGGACGACTTCTATGCCACGGTCGTCCCCCACGATCTGTCGGCGGATGCGAAGAATGTAATGCGTCAAGGCCTGGCGGGCATGTTGTGGTCGAAGCAGTTCTATCACTATGTCGTTAAGGATTGGCTGGAAGGCGATCCGGCATGCCCTCCCCCGCCTCCCGAACGCCTCGAAGGCCGCAACCACGAGTGGACGCACTTATACAACGCCGACGTTATTTCAATGCCGGACAAATGGGAATACCCGTGGTATGCCGCCTGGGACCTGGCATTTCACTGCGTCCCGCTCGCGCTGGTGGATTCGGAGTTTGCCAAAGACCAGCTGACGCTGATGTTGCGCGAGTGGTACATGCATCCCAACGGACAGATTCCCGCGTACGAATGGGCGCTGGGCGACGTAAATCCTCCGGTGCATGCATGGGCGGCGTGGCGCGTTTACAAAATTGACAAGAAGCGCCACGGCAAGGGCGACACGGATTTTTTAAAACGCGTCTTTCAAAAACTATTGCTGAATTTCACCTGGTGGGTGAACCGCAAAGATGCCGGGGGCATGAATATTTTTCAGGGTGGCTTTCTCGGACTGGACAACATCGGCGTTTTCGATCGCAGCGCTCCTTTGCCCACCGGCGGGTACATTGAACAGTCTGATGGCACGAGCTGGATGGCCATGTACACGCTCAATCTGCTGGCCATCGCGCTCGAACTGGCCAGAGAAGACCCTGTCTACGAAGACTTAGCTAGTAAATTCTGGGAGCACTTCATCTACATCGCCCACGCCATGAGCCATCGCGGTGACGACGGCATCGGTTTATGGAACGAGGAAGATGGTTTTTTCTACGACGTATTGAAACTGCCCGATGGCACGCCGTTTCCGATGAAGATCCGTTCCATGGTGGGATTGATTCCTCTGTTTGCGGTGGAGACTCTGGAGCAAGAAGTGCTGGATTGCCTGCCGGGATTCAAGCGCCGACTGGAATGGTTTCTCGCCAACCGTCCGGATCTGACCGACAACATCGCCTGCATGACGACCCACGGCCGGCGCGAGCGCCGCCTTCTCTCCATCGCCAATGAAAAGCAATTGCGCGCCATTCTCCGCTACATGCTGGACGAAGAAGAATTTCTGTCGCCTTTCGGCGTGCGTGCATTGTCACGCTTCCATCGCAAGCACCCTTACACCCTGAACGTTATGGGCATGGAATACCGGGTGGACTATGAGCCGGGCGAATCCATGACCGGGCTGTTCGGCGGCAATTCCAACTGGCGAGGCCCAGTCTGGTTTCCGGTGAATTTCCTGCTGGTGGAATCGCTGCAAAAGTTTTATCACTATTTCGGAGACGACTTCACGGTGGAGTTTCCCACCGGGTCGGGAACGATGCTGACGTTGTGGGAGGTAGCGGGTGAACTGTCGCGCCGCATGACGAGTATCTTCCTTAAGGACGGTAAAGGCCGCCGTCCAGTGTTCGGCGATCTCGAGAAGTTCCAGACCGACCCCCACTGGCGCGATTTCGTTCTTTTCTACGAATACTTTCATGGAGACTCGGGCGCCGGAGTTGGCGCCAGCCATCAGACTGGATGGACTGGCATCGTCACCAAGCTCATGCAGCAGAGTGGCGAATCCCACAAACACAAGAAACACGATCCCGCAGTTGAATGTGCCACCGCGGACTGACTTTGTTAAAGAGCGAGGCTTCGGGTCTGTGGGGAGAACGAAATGATCCAGTTCAAGCAGGACATATGCGGCGACCTGGACGCGGCTCTCCGCCGCGAGTGGCTGGAGACGAACGGCCTGGGCGGTTTCGCTTCTTCCACCATCATCGGACTGAACACCCGCCGCTATCACGGTCTGCTGGTGGCGGCGACCCAGCCGCCGGTCGGACGGATGGTCTTGCTCTCCAAGCTCGAAGAAACACTCTTCATTGAAGGGCAAGCGTTTGATCTGTCCGCGAACCAATATCCGGGAGTCGTCCATCCGCAGGGATTTCGCTACCTGAACGAGTTCCGTCTCGATCCATTTCCCGTGTTCATGTACGAGGTTGAAGGGATTGAAATCGAGAAAACGGTTTTCATGATTCACGGCGAGAACACCACGGTTGTGCAGTACGATCTGAAAAAGAACAGCCATCCCGAATCGCCGAGAAATCTGGCGCTGGAGGTTCGACCGCTGATTGCGTTTCGCGACTACCACAACACGACGCATGAAAATGGAGCGATCAGCGCGGCCGTCGACGAGAATCCCAGGCTGGCAACGGTTACGCCTTACCACGGACTGCCTTCTCTTCATTTGGCACACAATGCCGTCGAACTCCGCCAGGCTGGTGATTGGTATCGCAATTTTGAATACGACGCCGAACGGGAACGCGGTCTGGACTTCTCGGAAGACCTCTTCAATCCTTACGTCCTGCGATTCGACTTGAGGCTGCGGCGGACGGCTTCGGTGATTGCGTCCACCGAAAAGCGCGATGTGGCCAACGTGCCTGAGTACAAGCAAGCCGCCATCACACGCCATCACAACGCGGTGGCCTCATCGCCGGTTGAGGATGATTTCGCGCAGACGCTCACCGCCGCCGCGGATCACTACATCGTTGCCCGCGGAGATCAAAGGACGGTTATCGCCGGCTACCACTGGTTCGGCGACTGGGGCCGCGACACCATGATTGCCCTGCCGGGCCTGACGTTGCCGACTGGTAAGCACGACGTCGCGCGCAGCATCCTACGGACATTCGCCGGGTACGTGGATCGGGGCATGCTTCCGAATCGCTTTCCCGACGCGGGCGAGACGCCCGAATACAACACCGTCGACGCGACGCTCTGGTTCTTCGAGGCAGCGCGCGCCTTCCTCGAGTACACCGGCGATGCGGAATTTGTGCGCACCGAACTCTATCCGGTGTTTGCGGACATCATCCGCTGGCACGTTCAGGGCACACGGTACGGGATTAAGGTAGACGCCAGCGGATTGCTATCCTCGGGTGAGCCCGGAGTGCAACTCACCTGGATGGACGCCAAAGTCGGCGACTGGGTGGTAACGCCGCGCTGCGGGAAGCCAGTTGAAATTCAGGCGCTTTGGTACAACGCGCTCTGCATCATGGTGGACCTCGCCCGCAGGTTCGGAGAAGGCGCCGAGCAACAACGCTATCGCGAAATGGCAA
>JAYTFO010000263.1:0-2979 GCA_043734305.1 Acidobacteriota bacterium
GGAGTTCGATATCGGATTGCCGGTCCTGTCGCCGACGCTGATCCGCAAGAAGAGTTTGGCCGAAGAAATCGCTGGACTGAACGTGATGGCGTTCCAGACGATGCTGCTGCCGCTTACGCCCGACGATCCGAACATGAAGACGTTCCGGTACGAAGGGCACGACATCATCACGCTGCAAAAGATTGTGGAACGTGAATACAGGGTGCCGGAGCCGCAAACGTCGCAAGAACTGGTTGGGTATTACGCGCGGCGGATCGGCGAGGCGGTGAAGCTGCCATCGCAGTTTGCGGCCCTGGTTCCGAAAGTGCAGGAGTTCTTCGAGCACAAGGCGTTCGGGCGGCCGGTGGATTTGAACGATCCGGTGACAGTTCGGGCAATGGCCACGCAGGTGGCCAATTATGTATGTATCCAGGAATTTACGCGGGTATTGAAGGGGATGAGCATCGCCGATCAGGAGCCGGAGTTGCTTACGCCGGCGCGCATGCTTTCGTCGTGCCAGCCGTTTCCGTGGTCGCGGAAGGTGTATGAGGCGACGCATTGCGTCTTCAACATGGTTCCGTGCGACAACGAGTTCGAGAAAGACTTTGCGCGCTTCCTGGATCACGCGAAAGATTTGAAGGCATTTTCGAAGTTGCCGCAGCCGTTTGGATTTTCGATTGAGTACACCGATGGAGGAATGAATCTGCGGTCTTACTATCCGGATTTTGTGGCGGTGGACTCGGGCGGGACGCATTGGCTGGTCGAGACCAAGGGGATGGAGAGTTCCGAGGTGTCGCACAAGGATTCGGCGGCGGCGAATTGGTGTGAGAACGCTACTTTGCTGACGGGGACGGAATGGAAGTACGCGAAAATTCCGCAGAAGGCGTTTGAAGTGCTCCAGCCGATGCGGTTTTCGGATTTGGCGGCGCTGCTTGAAAGGCAGCCGGACCTCGGGCGCTGAAGCCCCGGTCATTATATGGAGCTTATCGGAACGCCTGAAGGCATGCCCTCCCGTTCTTATGGATGGAAACGGAACCGGCGCGGCTGAAAGCCGCGCCCCTTCAAAGCAGGAGAGCTAGAATTGCGTGGAGAACGTTCGCGGACGAGGGCGCCCGCGCCACACGAACGCGGAGAATTCGTCCAACAAAGGCGAGGGTGAGGGACACAGATGAATGGTCGTATCGGGAAATTATTTGTATTCGTTTTGATGCTGGTCGCTTGTGTTGTGGTGGGGGTGGCGGAGTCTGGCAAGAAGTTGGCGCTGGTGGGGGGCATGTTGCTGGATGGATATGACACGCTTCCGTTGCATCATGCGACGATTCTGATTGAAGGGAATCGGATTGTTAAGGTGGGGGCGTCGTCTGAAGTGGTGGTGCCGGCGGATGCGGAGGTGATTGACACTCGCGGGCGGGTCATGATGCCGGGGCTGATTGATGTGCATGTTCATCTGCAGATATTGGGACATGGCGATTATTTGCGCTGGGATCCGTGGATCGCAAAGAACAATCTGGTCGAAAAAGTTGGGGAGATTTCGGCAAAGCAACTGCTCAGCGCGGGGGTGACTTCCGCGGTGGATCTGGGCGGGACGCTTAAGGAGAGTCTGCAGGTTCGGGATCGCATTAACCGCGGCGAGATTGTGGGGCCGCGGATGTCGGTGTCCGGGCCTTGGATTACGCGATCGCTGGGCGACGGTTTCTATTCGACGGCGCTCGACAATCAGATTCTTGTGGATACGCCCGCAGAGGCGGCGGCGGCGGTCGACAAACTCGCGGCGGCTGGGGTGGATGTTATCAAGGCGTACGTGAATCTTGGGCCGGCGCACTACAAGGCGATTGTGGAGGCGGCGCACCGGCATCATCTGCTGGTGCATGCGCATGTGTATGATCCGGAAAATGTGCGGGACGCTTTGGAAGCTGGCGTCGACGTCTTGCAGCATGTGGGGTCGGCGGGAATGCCGACTTATGATCCGGCGCTGGTGAAGGCGATTGCGGTAAAGGGGACTCCAGTGGTGGTGACGGCGTCGCATCGCGCATTTTTGTTTCCGGCGACGCTGGAGTTTCCGGAGCGGTTGGAGGATCCGCAGCTCAAGGACGACTTCGGGCCGCAGATATGGGAAGAAGTGCAGAAGTCGTTGCTCGGCTTTCAGCGGTTGAGTTACTTCTCGACTACGGATCAGGAGATACGGTTTTCACGGGCGTCGCTGGGGCAGTGGATCGACTCCAATGTGACGCTGGGGATGGGGACGGATTCGGGTTCGCCGATGAATTTTCACACTGAGTCCTTGTGGCGCGAAATGAAAGCGCATGTTGACCTAAGGATGTCGCCGCAGCGAGTCATCTGCGCGGCGACCCGGATCAATGCGCAGATTCTCGGTAAGGGCAGTGATCTGGGAACGATTGAACCGGGGAAGCTGGCCGATATCATCGTGGTTCGAGGGAATCCTCTGTTCGACATTGCTAGTCTGGCGAATGTGGAGGTCGTGATTAAGGATGGACAGGTGTATAAGGGCGCGGGGAAATAGCGAGGCGTCTTCGTCACCGGTGGAGGCGCGCATCTATCCGGATGAGGCTCGTCATGAACGCATCCAGGGTACGGTGGTGTTGAGGGCGGTCATCAATAAGACGGGCGACGTTGTGGACCTCGAAGTCGTCGATGGACCCGTTGAACTGGTGCCGTCGGCCGTCACCGCCGTGCGACAGTGGAAATATCGGCCGTACCTGCTCCAGGGACGCCCGGTCGAAGTTACAACTCAGATTACTGTCAACTACGCACTGCACAAGTTAGGAGTAGGAAGACCCCCTGCCCTGCGGTCGAGATCCGCTGGGGCTGAAGCCCAACTCATTTACAGAGATTGTTGGCACGCCTGACGTGCCCTCCCGTTCTTGGCGATGAGAGGGAGGACGGCGCGGCTGAAGCCCCACTCATTTATGGAGTCTATTCGCACGCCTGAAGGAAGGCATGCCCTTTCAAAGAACTATCGGCGCGCAGATGCCTCCCGTC
>JAYTFO010000264.1:0-15525 GCA_043734305.1 Acidobacteriota bacterium
GTGAACACGCTCAACATTGCCGCCTCCAACCGCGCCGCCAATTGCGGATAGATCGAGAACAGCACGCCGATGCCGGCGGCGAGGTGTGCGGCGCCTGTCAGGTACGCCCAGCCGGTTGGGAATGGAAGCCACTTGGGGACCAATGGAGCGGTCTGGCCGACATAGGCAAAGTGTGAGAAGCCGAAGGCGAGCAGAGAGAGGGCAAAGAGAATCCGTGCGATGCGTATGCCATTCTCGCCTGTGATGGACTGCAGCTTGGATCTCTCTCTCGACTCGCTCAGCTCTGCAAGGAGAGTCCATGCTCCAGCGACGAGCACGCGAGCTCACCGGCGTTTTGCCAACTGACCTCGAGGCAACACCGGAAAGACAACGTAAGAATCGAGGTCGAGTGCCAGGTTGTTCGAGACGCGCGGCCGGTGATCTGAGAACAAAGACGCGCCCGCCATTGACACGCAGTTCAGTCTGAGTATCGTGGGTGCACTCTCAGAAGCTATGAAGCCCGGCGCGCCCCGTGGGTCGCCCATGTGCCGGGTGGAGCGAATCGCGACACCGGCTGAGCGCGCGTGCCCCGAACGGGAGCACCGCTCGACCGGTGTGCTTTTGTGTTTGCCAAGTTCCCGCACACCCATTGGTGTGCAGTTGTCGCCCAATGCGAGTGACCGTGACGTCCGTCGCAGTCGCCGGCGATACGACGGCGTGTACGGCCAGAGGAGGCATCCGGTCCCCCCTCCTTAGATCGGGACCTCATACCCCGTCTTCCTGGAGGATGTATGCACCGCTCACTCTCTCCCACGCTCGTAGTCTTTGTCATCGCCGCGCTGGGCACGACCGCCTGCGCTACGGACGCGACCGCACCCCGTCCCGCCGTGCCTTCGCACGCGGCGCTGAACGCCGCCGGCGCGCCCTGGGGACCGGAGTCGCCGCCGTTCAACCTTGAAGCCATTCTGCGCGCGCCGACGGGACAAGACGGATTCGGCCACGTCAAGTTCCGGCAGCCGAACGACGCGGACAAAATCGTCTACCTCGACGTTTGGGTGCGCGACCTCGCGCCGAACGCCACCTATCTGCTGCAGCGCGCGACGGACGCCGCTGTCGACGACAACTGTACGGGCACCAACTGGCTGACACTTGGTCAGGGGACGACCCCCCAGGCGATCACGACGGACGACCGCGGCACCGGTCGGGCGGCGCTGTTCCGCGATCTTGCCGCGGTCCCCGTGGGTTCGACGTTCGACATTCACTTCCGCGTGGTCGACGCAGTCACCGGCGCCGTCGCCCTGACGAGCGAGTGCTACCAGTTCACAGTCACGCAGTAGGTCGCCGTGTCGCGCGCCGGGTCGCAGTCGGTTCCGTGGAGCATGCGACCTGGCGCGGCGGCCGGTTGCGTCATATGCATGGAGGGCCCCGTGCGGACCAGTAGGCGAGTGCGTTGCGTAGCGCCGCTTCGAGTTCGGCCAGCGTTTGGCGATCTCGCCCGCCGGGTCGAGATGACGGACCGCGTTCCGCGCCGCGTACTGTCCCGGCGGCGCGGTGGCGAGGAGCATGTCGAGCAAACTCTGATCGAACTCCGCTTGGGCGAAGAGGGGCATACGAGTGATCGTAGCGAGCACCGACGTCACACACGGCAAGGTGCTACCGTCGCCGGCAGCACCTTGTCGAGATCATCGGTCAACCTGACTGTTCAGGTATTCGCCCTATGGGTGTTCATTCCCGAACACGTCTCCCCATAGTGTGTCCGTACTTGCTCACCCGCATTCACTAAACCCACACACATGGCACTTCACACACCCCTCCGCATACTCCAGCTGCGACCCACAGTCCGGGCACGTCCCCATGAACGTCTCCCCACCATTGTACGAGTCGAAGCTCGCCTGCGTCTGCGCACCACCCGCCGTGCGTGCCTCACGCGATGCACGCGCTCGTGATTCCAGCCGCGCCCTGTGGTGTGGAGCGTCTCATAGCACCTTCAGAATGTCCAACGCGCGCACCTTGGTCAGGCGATCGGCGGTAACTCACACCCACTCTGCACACAACAGCTCTGCCTGCGCGAGCACGGTCTTGACAGCTTCGTCCTGAAGGTCCGGCGGATACCCGTGCTTCTTCAGAATGCGCTTCACCATCACTTTGATCCTCGCTCGCGCGCTTTCGCGAAGATTCCAATCGATGGTTACGCTCTTCTTTACCTGGGTGATCAACTCGGCTGCGATGACCTTCAGCTTGTCGTCACCCATCGCTTGCACGGCGCTATCATTGGAGGCCAGTGCGTCGTAGAACGCGACTTCGTCGTCGGTGAGGCCGAGCTCTTCACCGCGTTTGGTGGCGGCGTCGAGGTCCTTCGCGAGCTTGATCAACTCTTCGATCACCTGCATCGTCGAGATGGCGCGGTTGTGATAGGAATTCAGCGTTTGCTTGAGCTTGTCGCTGAAGACTTGCGCCTGCACAAGATTGCGCCTGGAACGGACCCTTAGCTCGTCCCGGAGCAGCTTCTCCAGCAGCTCCGCCGCGACGTTCTTGTATTTGAGACCGCGCACCTCGGCCAGAAACTGGTCGCTCAGGATGCTGATGTCTGGCGTGGGCAATCCGGCGGCGGTGAAGACGTCGATCACCTGGCCTTCGGTGGTGATGGCCTTGCTCACCAACTGCCGGATGGCGGCGTCGATCTGCTCTGGAGTCTTGCGATTGTTGCTGCTTTGCTTGTTCAGTGCAGCTTGCAACGCCTGGAAGAAGCTTACGTCGTCGCGAATGTCCGTTGCTTCATCGCTCGCGGCGCAGAGTGCAAATGCGCGCGAGAGCTCCATCACCACCTGCACCCAGCGCTTCTTGCCGTCCTCTTGTTCGAGGATGTGCTCCTGTCCGCCTGGGATGAGCGCGAGACGCTCGACCGGTTTGCCGGTGGTCCATTTATCCCAATCAAATCCGTGCATCAAGTCGCTGGCGATGCCGTGTTTCTCCAGCATCACAGCGATGGCCTGCGCAGTGTCCAGCGTCGGATCGCCCTGGCCGCCGCTCTCGGTGTAGGTCGCGAGCGCCCTCTTGAGTTGATCGGCGAGTCCGAGGTAATCCACCACCAAACCGCCGGGCTTGTTGCTGAACACGCGGTTCACGCGCGCGATGGCCTGCATGAGACCATGACCCTGCATTGGCTTGTCCGCATACATTGTGTGCAGGCAAGGTGCATCGAAACCGGTCAGCCACATGTCGCGCACGATCACGATGCGGAACGGATCCTTGGCGTCCTTGAAACGATTCGCCAGCTTGCGACGCTTGTCCTTGCTCCGGATGTGCGGCTGCCAGTCGGGACCATCGTCAGCACTCCCAGTCATCACCACTTTCACCGCGCACGCCCTGCCCTGCTCGGCGTCCGCGTCGTCTCCTTTGGCGCTCGCCCACTCAGGGCGAAGCGCGATGAGCGCGTTGTAGAGATCCACGGCGATGCGACGGCTCATGCACACGATCATCGCCTTGCCGTCCATCGCCTCCAGTCGCTTCTCGAAGTGCGTCACCATGTCGGCGGCGATGAGTGCGATGCGTTTCGGATCTCCGACCAGCGCCTCGAGCGCGGCCCACTTGGTCTTGAGCTGTTCCTTCTTCGTCAGCTCTTCGCCTTCCGTGATCTCCTCGAACTCCGCGTCCAGCCTCGGCAACTCGGCGGCATTGAGACTCAGCTTCGAAATTCGGCTCTCGTAATAGATGGGCACCGTGGCCTTGTCGGCGACGGCGCGCTGGATGTCATAGATGGAGATGTAGTCGCCGAAGACCGCGCGCGTGTTCGCGTCCGCCTGCTCGATGGGCGTGCCCGTGAAGCCGATGAACGACGCATTCGGCAAGGCATCGCGCAGGTTGCTCGCGAAGCCATACGATATCTCGCCGCTCTTCTCGTTCATCTTGCCGCCAAATCCATACTGGCTGCGGTGCGCTTCATCCGCGATCACCACGATGTTCTGCCGAGCGCTCAAGCAGGGCATCGGCTCGCCCTTTTCCGGCATGAACTTGTGGATCGTCGTGAACACGATTCCGCCGCTCGCGCGATTGAGCAGCTCTTGCAAATTCTCGCGTCCACTCGCCTGCACTGGTGTCTGGCCGAGTATGTCGGCGCAGCGCTGGAACTGGCCGAAGAGTTGGTCGTCGAGATCATTGCGATCGGTCAGTATCACCAGCGTCGGGTTCTGCATCGCCGGATGTCGCACCACACGCGCGGCGTAGAAAAGCATGGAGAACGATTTGCCGCTGCCCTGCGTGTGCCAGACCACTCCCGCGCGGCGGTCGCCTGGTTTGCCGTCGTGCATCCGGCGAGCCCAGTAGGTGCCCAGCTTCTCGCGCACTACAGAACCCCGCCCGGTCATACCGCTGGCCCTTATCGTCTCCTCGACCGCTGCATTCACCGCGTGGAACTGATGATAGCCGGCGATGATCTTGTGCAGCGCGCCCGAGTCCGGATCTTCCTCGAAAGCGATGAAATGCTGTAGGAGATCCAGGAACCGCTGCCGGTCGAACACACCTCGCACCAACACCTCGAGCTCCAGTGCAGTCTTCGGCGCGTCGCTATCGCCCTCAATCGTACGCCAGACCTTGAACCATTCCTGGTTGGCGGTGACGGATCCCACGCGCGCCTGTAAACCGTCGCTCACCACCAGCACGGCGTTGTAGTGCAGCAACGAGGCAATTTCCGCCTTGTACGTCTGGAGCTGCGCATAGGCGCTCCAGATCGTCGCATCCTCATCGGACGCGTTTTTGAGCTCGATCAAGCCCAGAGGCAGCCCATTGATGAAAACAACGATGTCGGGTCGCCGATTGTGCTGGCTCTCGACGACGGTGAACTGGTTCACAGCCAGCCAGTCGTTCGCGCGCACATCGGCGAAATCGATCAGCCGTACATGATCGCCCGCGATACTGCCGTCGGGCCGTGAATACTCCACCGGCACGCCATCGCGTAGCATTCGGTGAAGGGTGCGGTTCGTCCGCGTAAGCGAGGGCGTTCCCACCCGCACCACTTTACGCAGTGCCTCGTCGCGTGCGTCCTCGGGAATCGCGGCGTTCAGCCGCTGAATGGCTTCGCGCAGGCGACCGACGAGCACGACATCGCCGAAAGTCTCCCGCTCAGCCGCAGGTTCACCGGGTGCGATGTGCGGTCCGTGCCCGACTGCGTAGCCCAGCTCCCCGAACCAGGCGAGTGTGGCGTCTTCAACGATGGACTCGTTGAGGGTCATTCGAATCTGATCATACGAGCCCCCAACTTTGGTAGGTCTCTCCGGTGTAATAGTTCAAAGGTGTAGCCGGAGGGGAATTGTGATCAAACCGCGCGATGGCGTCCGTGATCAGCGCCTTCTTGAACGGAATATGGATTGAACGAACCGTCGC
This sequence comes from Acidobacteriota bacterium, assembly GCA_043734305.1. GTDB lineage: Bacteria > Acidobacteriota > Terriglobia > Terriglobales > Acidobacteriaceae > Acidiflorens. The sequence continues at coordinate 5,359 of JAYTFO010000264.1, forward strand.
GGCGTCGATTCGCTCCTGAAATGACTTTGGCCAGAGTGGCCGGAGCGCGGCAGGCGCCAGAATCACTGTGGAGTTCGGGTAGACGGCGATGATTGGCAGCGCATAAGTATCGACCGCTTGCTGAATCTCAAACGGCACCCAGTCAGTATCTAACCGAGTCGTATTTCCGATGATGAGAAGCATGTTCTTCGAATTCCGAAGCCGTTGAAGAAGCGACGCACGAAGCGTTGCCCGCTTACTTGTATCTCGGACCGCCGATGCCTTCTCGTGGCTATTCACGATCGTGAAATCGTCGTCTGGGTGAGCAGACCACGCCCTAATCAGGCTGTAGAAGTCCATGTCTGACTTCCCAGGCCGATTTGTTCCCTGCGCGTGGAAAGCGACGTATGTGCCGTTTCGGTATGCCATCAGGTGTCCTCCCAGTGCTGCTTTACATCCCTCAGATCGATCTCCTCGAATCGGTCGGGGTGAAGAACGATTCGAATGCGCTGTGTGATTTGCCGGGCCTTCGTTTCTGTAATGGCTGACAGGATGATCAGATTCAGTAGGTCGCGCGTTGGAAGTCCGATTCCAGATAGGCCGCTGCCGATCAGTGGTAGATTCAACGGGTGTCCTCCTGATTCCACACGCGCGCGTTCCCAAAGCTTGTGCATCGCAGTCCACATCAGCGTGACGTCCGAGTAGGCCTTCAATGTTTCAACGTCTGCCTTCGCAAGAGCGAACACAATGTATGGCGCCCCATCTACTCTTACCAAGGCTGTAGTGCCAATGGGAAAGCATCTTGTCTTACCAGCAGCCTTTGTCACTATTGTGCTTTGGAAGCCCTTCAGCTGCTCATCGACCTGTTTGTCGAAAGCCTGCATGCCGCCGCCAAAGAACTTCTTCAGAAAGATTCCATGAAGGCTTTTATCAGAAACCGGGAGTCCGAGCTCGCTTTCAAAGAACTCGGTAGCAGCAAACACTTTGAGACCATCTTGTGCGAAAATGTCTCCGAAAAGCACCTCAATGACGGTGTTGGTCGTGGCTACCTTGACACAAATGCGCGACGGCTTCCAGATACGGTTTAGACTGTAGAGCAGACTCGCGACAACAATGATGCTGAGCGCGTAGCCACCTTCGATCTTGATGCCTGGAAGGAAATGCGTGACGGCCTCCGTCAGTGTCCAAAAAACACTGAACGCTGCAAACGCGACAACCAAGGTACGCCATGGATGTCGCCGCAGTCCGACCCAGAGGTCCTGCGCCCTAGTCTTGTTAGTCGGTTTCATCGCTGAATGAGCGTTCACCAGAACCTAGTCGAGCGGCCTCCCGTTCCTTCCTTGATGGGAACGCTGTCTAACTTCGATGCGAGCGCTGCCTACCGTGCTTCAGGGGATGAAGGAAAGGCTGCCGCTCTCGAGTCGACCGTGAATCGACTGGGACTCAGGCAAGGCGTAGGGCCGCAACTGCAGCTCTGACAGGCGAAACGTGAGTGCGTCTAAAACATACCGCTGGGGGCGCTTAAGAAATAGACCACGACTCCGTGTTTCTACTCACCGCAATGAGTGCCCTGTTCTCGAAGGTATGTCGAACGCCTTGAGCCAGTGGTCGCGGCTCTTGGTCGAGACGCACTTATTCATGTTGATGCAGCTCCGAGCCGTGACACACTCAGCTCACCGCTCAGAAGCTTCGGCAGCAGCGTGTCGCGCAATGTTGCTAAGGTTCGTGACTGCTTGGTATTGCGATTGATGCGATCGAACATCGGCTTCGCAATGTCTGTGAATGCTTGAATCAATTCCGCGGATGGAATTACGATCCTCATTTCCAGAACACTCTCGGCTCGGATGCGCTGATGGCTACCAGTCGTGCCGCCCACCAGCGTGCCATAAATGCTGGCGAAGGCTGAGGTGGCGAAGAGCGAGAACAGAAACTCGCGCGACACGCGCGGTTTCGAGCAAGCAACGATAAACTCGGTCGAGCAAATGGCGCGGCGCTCATCATGAAGGTCTGGCAACCAGATGCGCGGGATGTGCGGGTTCAGCTTGGAGAGCAACACTGAGTTCGGCACAACAGTGAGTTTGTTGCTCATGATGGTTCTTCCCAGTTCGACCTTCGGAGTTCGGCCATTGTCAAACGCCGGAAGGCTAAAATGGTCGAAGGTCTCCATCGGGAAGGTGCCGGGATTAACCGCGCCACGATGAAGTGTTGCGACCTCGCCGACACTTCCGACTCTCCAGCCTTGGGGGATATGACCGGCCTCGGAGTCGTGGAAAGCGGCGGGGAAGAGGGAAGCTGTTGCCGGGTCGATGGCGCAAGCGGGACTGCCCTCAAGTTTGGCTCGGACGGGGTCGAAATCAACGAACCAGCTCTGGAACAACGCCCGTGTCATCGACTCTAGCGTCGCGTTCATCCGCCGATTCAAATCGATCGTGTCGTCCAGCGCGCCAAGCACCGCCGCAATGCGTTTTTGCTCGTCAATTGGTGGAAACGTCAGGGTGAAGTCCCGCTGGTCAGTCATGCTCACATAGTCAGCTGCCATCGAGCCATGCGTCTTAACTGCGTCGAGGTTCGACTGAAACTCAGAAGACGTCAGGAGGTAGAAAAGGAAACGCGGCTCCAACTGCGCAGGGTCGAGTGAGCGCCAGTAGCATACTTGCGGTGCGAAGACCGATTCCGGTTGACCCGGGCGAACCATTCCAACGCGGCCAACGGTGCCCTTGGTGATGAATGCCACGTCGAAAGGGCGAGTGAGCTTGGATTGAACGCGGTCAGTAAATTCCGGCCTGATGTGGTCATCCACTGCCGTGTTGATGCCGCCATCACCGATGTCACCACCACGAATGAAGGGAATTCCCACGGGGCCGAGCTCGATGTTTCGGACCCGGTACCCGTCATTTAGCGCGAGCACGCCGCTCCGAATCATTTCGTCCACTTTCATCCGCTTCCATCCCTCACCCGCCATAACCCAGCCCCCGCAGGTTTGCTCCAATCGTCTGCTCCAGCGTCGCGGATTCGGCGAAGTGGGCGCGCAGTTCGGCGACGAGCCGGGGCATCTTTTCCACGAAAGGGTCACCGTCGTCCTCAAGTTCCTCGGCGCCAACGTAGCGACCCGGAGTGAGCACGTAGCCGTGCGCGACGATGTCGGCGGTGATAGCGGACTTGCAGAAGCCGGCGACGTCTTCGTAGCTGCCCGCGCCTCTTTCTCCCCGCCAGCCGTGATAGGCGTCGGCGATTTTCTGAATGTCGGCATCGGTCAACTCGCGGTGAACTCGGTCCGTGAGGGTGCCGAGCTTGCGGGCGTCGATGAAGAGGGTCTGCTTGCGCCGGTCTCGGACGCCGAGTTTGGCGTCTCCAACTTTGCTTTTCGCGAGAAACCAGAGGCATACGGGAATCGGCGTACTGTAGAAAAGCTGGCCGGGCAACGCGACCATGCAGTCCACGAGGTCAGCCTCGATGATCGCCTTGCGAATCTCGCCTTCACCAGACTGGTTCGACGCCATGCTGCCATTGGCGAGGACGAACCCCGCCATGCCGTGCGGCGCGAGGTGGTGAATGAAGTGCTGCACCCACGCGAAGTTCGCATTGCCCTTCGGCGGCACGCCGAACTGCCAGCGCACGTCGTCGTCCTTGCGGAACCAGTCGGAGTCGTTGAACGGCGGGTTGGCGAGGACGTAGTCGGCGCGCAGGTCGGGATGGAGGTCTCGGCGGAACGTGTCGGCCTGTTCGGGGCCAAAGTCGGCGTCAATGCCGCGAATCGCCAGATTCATGATCGCAAGGCGACGCGTGGTGGCATTGCTCTCCTGACCGTAGATGACGATGTCGCCAGTCTTGCCGCCGTGCGATTCGACGAATTTCTCCGACTGCACGAACATCCCGCCGGAACCGCAGGCAGGGTCGTAGATGCGCCCCTTGTAGGGAGCGAGCATCTCGACGAGGCAGCGCACGACGCATGACGGCGTATAGAACTGTCCGCCATTCTTTCCCTCAGCACTGGCGAAGCGGGTGAGGAAATATTCGTACACGCGCCGAGCAGGTCGACGGACCGGTGTGTCTTCTCGCCTTCACTTGCGGCGGTGAGCTCGATCGTCGCGATGACGTCGATCAATTCGCCGAGGCGCTGCTTGTCGAGGCCGGGTCGGGCGTAGTCCTTGGGGAGGACCCCTTTGAGACGCGGGTTGTCGCGCTCGATGGCGACCATTGCGTTGTCCACGATCTTGCCTATGGTGGGCTGCTTGGCGCTCGCCTGAAGATGCGACCAACGGGCCTCGGCGGGTACCCAGAAGACATTCTCGGCTTTGTATTCGTCTGGGTCTTCGGCATTCGCGCCCTCGTAGTCGCCCTTACCGGCGAGGAGCTTAGCGCGATGTTCCTCGAACGTGTCGGAGATGTACTTGACGAAGATGAGGCCGAGGACGACGTGCTTGTATTCTGCCGCGTCCATGTTGTTGCGCAGCTTGTCGGCGGTGAGCCAGAGCTTGGCCTCAAAGCCGATAGTGGCGGTAGACTGGGCGGTGTCCTTGCTCTTGGTGCGAGCCATGATTAGCGCGTGACAGGTGTGGAACGATCTGGAAACGTTCGGCAGTTCCGGTCACGCCGAGCTGTAGTATGCTCGGTTCACCAGCGATGCCCAGTCTCTGATCTTTGCTTTTTAGATCGGCGAACTCGTGCTTCTCAGAGTCGGAAGCGAAGCTCGCCAGATTGGTCAGGATTGGAATTCTAACTTGGCGGCCAAGAGACTGCGGCGACCTGACGGCTCGCGCCCCGCCGAGTGTGCAATTCTCCCGGTGATAGTGTGCAATTCTATTCCGGTGTGACGCTCACTGCGAATCAACCGAATCGACACGCGCGAGAACGCGCCAATACACGGCTGGCGGGATGAGCGAGCAATAGACAGGTGGTTTGCACCTTTTGCCGTCATCCGTAACATGCCACTCGTAGCACACCTTGTTTGGGCTGGCGCTGATCACCCGGACAAACGATTCAGGCGTCTCTGCAGTGTTAATAGACCGAAGTATTTCGACTCTGTAGCCTACGATTCGCCGACCCGCCGGTGCAACGAAGCATTGCGTCTGGCGCGTGCTTGACTGAATCGCCAACAGGGTGCGACTTGCGACGGTCCATACTCCCGGCTGGAGCGGCGGAAAGCTGCCCGCTCGCAACGTTGAATCGGTGAGAGGGACAGACACACCTAGACTCATTTCGCGCAGCGCGAATCGCGGTCCGTTCAGGCCTGCCAGAGTCTGAATCATGATGCTGTCTCGATTGCCACTCAGCATCGCACGGTTGTACGGATCATCGCTGGCATGCGCAGGCCCGCCGCTCACAATCGGGACAAGCGCTATTCCGACGCCAACCACTGATGCCAATGAGCCCCAGACTGCAAGCTTATTCCAGAGACTTAGACGACGGTACCGGCCCCCAAGCTTCATGGTCTGATTGGTTGCGAGCTGCTTAACGTGCGACTTTAACTGTAAGGCATCAACTAAATACGAGCGTGGTGCAGTCCTGTTACGCTGCCAGCCATCCCACCTGTCGTGGTCCAACCTGATACCGATGGCCGACAGAATGCAAATCGCGCGTCACCACGAGTGCTCGTAGACAGGATAATTATCGTCTTTGCACAGGACCACACGTCTCGTCGCAAGCCGCCGACACGAGCCACCACCGATAGCAAGTCTATGCCGAATGATTGGTGATCAAGCCGGCCTCGACCAAGAATCGCGAGGGTGATTGCTTGTGGATTCTGCCCCAGCGATCAACGGTGGTTTGCGGCCAACTCACGCGGAGCGCTCTCTGGGCGCGAGTCATTGCCACATAGAGGCCTCGGCGTTCGCCGTCTATCTGATCGGCTGTTCGAGCCCGATAATCTGGGAGAGCGCCTTCGTAAGCGCCGACCAATGCAACCGCCTTAAACTCAAGCCCCTTCACCCTGTGGATCGTGAGAATGCGAATGCCGGGATCCGTTGGCTTGGCTAGTTGTTCGCGTGATACGTATCGGAGAAATCCTCGAATTGAGCGCTGTTGAAGCACAACGGCAGAACGATATTTTGCCCACACCTGCTCCACCCTCTTCGCGTCCTCTCGCCACACGGAGTTCGAGAACCGCAGGCCTAACGCGCCGAGTGTAGCGTCGAGGTTTGACTCGTTTTCCCGCGCTTCCTTGAGATGGACGGCCATTTCCACCAGATCAGGTACGCTCGCTTGCTCCATCACGCTAATTGGATCCCACTGTGAGTCGCCATCTGTTACATCTTGTTGCGGAGCACTCATCACGAGTTCGTCGAGGAATCGTCTTCTAGCTGGCCGATCAGAGGGATCTGCAACAATGGCTAGCGCTTCGAGAAAGAGGCGGCCCTCCGGAGTCCTCAGGAAACCCGAGGCTTCGAAGTTCAATGATAGTTGCTGCCCGCGGCGGGTCAGCGCGTCGATGACCGGCTCCAGAAGCCAGCGTGCGCGCGCGATTACGGCAATATTTTCAGGCTCGATTCGCGGATCCTCGCCCTCCGCTATCGAGTCTCGCGCCAAACCGTCGCGAAGTAAAGCATCGATCCAAAGCGTCGTTGCGACCGCTTCGTCAGAGGAATCATTCATCGCTTCAATTTGGACGTCGCCTGGCGGAGCGCCCGCTGCAGCCAAGGATTCTTGTGGCGACGCGACCAACGATTCCTGTGTCGAAAGTAGGCGAGCGGCGACTCGTTCTGCTGCGTCTATAACGGAACGCGCGCAACGGAAGTTGTGACGCAGATGCATCGTAACCGCATCAGCTCCGACAAGCGCGCGGGCATTGGCAAAGTCGCCTCCCGCGTAACCGTTGATCGCCTGCCGATCGTCGGCCACAACGAAGAGGTTCACTTCAGGTCCGACGAGTTTCCGTAACACACGACTCTGCATGTGCGTGAGATCCTGACCTTCGTCCACCAGCACATGCCTATAAGTGCGGTGAAAGTTGGCTCCTACCCACGCGTCGACGTCAAGGACTTCGCTTAGCTTGCTGAGCATTCCTGGGAAATCAATGCCGCCCGCTTCAGTGAGCGCACCGACGTAGGCATCGTACAACTCCGGCAGGGCCACACCAAGCTCGTCAAACCTTGTATCCGGTATTTCTGAGCGCCTACTAAGCGTCCTGCTTTCATCAATCGCCGCGAGGATTCGTTTAAGAGTCTCAGGTGGCGCACCGGCGGAGCTAAGTCGCAGCGTGCGCAGATACCGCGCAATAAGGTCAAGGCGATCGATATCGTCAGAAAAGACGATAACTTGCGGACCGACGCCAACGCTGGCTCCGTATCGCATCAACCATTCTAAGGCAAAGCCATGGAGCGTTTCGCAATCAACCCGCCAGGAGTCTTCGGCCACCATGGTCCTGACACGGCCACGCATTTCTTCTGCGGCCTTGACGGTGTATGTCACCGCTAGCACGCGAAAAGCCTCTCCGGGCGACTCTCGGAGAATGCGTTCGATTCGCCGAGCTAGCACCTCTGTCTTGCCGCTTCCCGCAGCAGCAACCAGCAGAAGACGCGAGTGTGTATCATTGACCGCAGCGCTTTGCTCGACAGTCAATGACAGTGAGCGTGCCATTAGTGAGCAGTTGTAGTGGGAACCGAGAGGCCCAGTGACACGCGGATCTTTGCGACCAAATCATTTAGCTGCGGTGGCGCCGGCTTTCCAGCTTCCTCAGCGCGCAAGGCAACCTGCTCTGGGGCCCATGCCTTGTTTGACGCGAGGAAGTGCACGCGCTTGCCATCATCGGCCGCGGTTACGCCGTGCTCCAGTGCCACTTGAGTAATCTCATCCCCGTAGCCAGCGTCGACAAGAAGCTTTTCCGTCTGCTTAGTGTCTTTCAGCGTAGCCACAGACGGGTGATCTAGGTGTAGAGCCGCTCCCGTAAGAGGATCTTTAGCGGCTGCTAAAGCTTTCAGTCCTTCCTTATCGTTGTCAGCGAAATAGAGCCACGAAATACCTAGACTGTGTAGGGCGCCTAGGACCTTGTTTACGTTTTCGTAATTGGCCATCGACTGACAGTCGACAAAAGCGATTCCTAGTGCCGCAGGGTCCGCATTTAGCGCCATGCGGACGAGGATGGGAAGCACGTTGCGTTCGGTGACGCCATCCCCGAGGACTGCGAGGCGAGCAAAGATCACTTCCCCAAACGGACGTCCGAAGAAGCGGCGGAAATGCTCCATTGTCTTGGGCTCGGCATCAGTCAGGCAGTTGATCGCGATGCCGCTTGATGTCCGGCGTAAGAGCCGCACGGCCGTGGGCGGCATCTCAGCCACAAGAGTTGCCGAGTGAGTCGTCACTACACGTTGGCCTGGCAACGACTCAATTGTCTTTACTAGCGCGGTAATGGCCTGCGGATGGAGGTGCGCTTCTGGTTCCTCTAACAGAGTAAGCAGGTGTGGCCTAATTCCGTGATCAACACCGATCTTAAGGACGCACATGGTTTTGAACACGAGCAATGCAGCCAAACTCCGACTTCCGGAACCGTGAAAACGAAGCGGCAAACCAGCTGCGTTCTTTTGATGCAGGATGATCTCCATCGCTCGACCGAGCTCTTCGATCCGTTGTGGGAGCGGAACGAGCTCCACACTTTCTACTGTCGCTTGTGTGTTTGCCATTCCGCCTAAGTCCGCGTGAAGCTGACTAAGCACTGGGCTCGCCTTTCTTACGCGCTCTGCTATCAGAACTAAGTCGCGCTCGATTGCCCGGAGTCCAGCGGGGTCGAGTATGTCAGCTTCAAGGTCTGGAAGGTTCGGAATCTTGAGGTCAGATAGCACTCTACCCCACGCGCTCGTTTGAGCGCCCATCTCCGTGAGCAGGTCCCGAGATGCATCCAGAACATGTGCGTCAATCAGCTCCAGAACTCGACTCTGAAACTGAGGCGCGGGTGATTCAATCCACTCTCCGTTTACGGGTTGAAGAAACGTCCGGCGCTCATTTAGAAACGACCCTTCGTTGCTCTTCTTTAGAACGGTGCGAATGCCGACAATGTCTCTGTTCGAGTCAGGTTCGCGCTGTCCTCCGATGAGGCGTTGGGCAACATCGTCTGAGAAGGACTGCTTCTCCGCAATCGGTGAGATGAAGACATCGATGGTTGCCGTGTCGGCAACAGATCCATTAGCAGATCTGAAGAGATCGTCGGTTGATGAGCGCCGTCGCCCAAGAGCCGTGGCTAGGGCGAGTAGAATGCTGGACTTGCCGGCGTTGTTTTCTCCTACCAAAACCGTCGTGCCTGCCTCCAATGCGATGTCTACAGTCTTTAGACACCGGAATGACCGAACCGAAATCCTCGAAACTAGTAGCTCCGCTGGCATCGCACTTCGGTGAGAAGTTCAATTGAGACAGCACCGCTTTGGCCAAATGGGCAGATGCGCGTCGCTCTCTCGCATCCACACGCTCATCAAATGCCAACGCGCTTCGCTCATAATAGGTACAGCTGCGAACAGCTTCACGCTAAGCCGGGCGCCATCTAACTGACTTCTCTGCCGAGAGTCCTTAAAATTTTCTAAGGCATTACTGCGTAACTCCTGAGCGGAAAACGCCTTTGAACATCGGCTTGCCTCCGACGCATGTGCAAAGAGGCCGAAGCATGTTGCTCCGGCCTCTTTACCTCAACGTGAACTAGCGGCCTGTTCTCACCCGCATTCACTAAACCCACACACATGACACTTCACACACCCCTCCGCATACTCCAGCTGCGACCCGCAATCCGGGCACGTCCCCATGAACGTCTCCCCACCATTGTATGAGTCAAAGCTCGCCTGCGTCTGACCACTACCACTTTGTCCAGTGGTCCGCACGACCACAGGCTCAGGAGCCGGCGTAACACCCATCGGCGTATGTGAGCCAAGCAGATCCTGCTGCACGCCCTGCTTGTCCCTCCACCACTGCTCGAGCGCAATACCAATTGCATCCGGCACGGACAAAACCTTGTTCGGCCCGAGCCCGACCGCACGATCCGACGAAATCCCACGCAGCTGCTTGTGCACTTCCATGATCGGAATGCCCGACCGCAGCGCGAGTGAGATCAGTCGCCCCATCGCCTCAGCATCAGCCATGGCGGATCCGCCGGCCTTGCCAAGTGTGATGAACACCTCGAACGGCTGATTGCGATCATCCTCGGTGATGTTCACGAACATCGTGCCGAGCGGCGTCTCGAGACGGTGCGTGGTGCCGCGCAGCTTTTCCGGA
>JAYTFO010000265.1:0-2765 GCA_043734305.1 Acidobacteriota bacterium
AACGAGCGGCGGGGGTATTTGGAGACGGGGGGGTTAGGGGAAGAGCTGCGAGAGAATTGCGCCTGGGCGATGCAGATCGAGGTGAAACAAGCGGGCAACAAGAAGCAAGTTCACTCTGCAAACGAAATCGGCTTTTTAAATTCGTGCTTAGATGGCCGCTACGCCGCCCAAATGTTTCCACACGCGATGGCTTGTATCCAATGCGTCGAGGCGCCAGCAGATCACCGATTGGCTGCCGCTATTTCCGCAATGGCGGCAGCATACGGCGCATCTGATTCGGATGCTGCACTAAAGGTGGTCGCAGCGGCAGCGCGGATCAAACCGAGCAGTGATGCTGAACGTCTCCACGCGCTGCGAACGCGTCTCATTTACGAATACGAATTTGGCGACGTCTCACGCGCAGTCGACGTAGGTGAAGAGTTTTTGGCACTTTCTCGTCGCGCGGCCAACGGACGAATCTCACAAGCTTTGAGGTTGTCGTCCTTCCCGCATCGTGTGGCCGGCAATTTTGACGTTGTGCGGGAACGGCTCCATGAGGCATTGGACGCCTCCGAGCACCGCGTGCACCAGCAGGACAACGCGCGAGCGCTTCAGTATCTAGCGCATAATGCAGCAGACCAAGGTGACTACCTGGAAGCTGCAAAGGTCGTGAACCGGCTCCTCAGCGTTGTTGCTCAGTGTCCTCCTGCGGCAGACGCCTCATTACGCGTAACAATTGCCACAATTGCCCTAATGCTCGGGGCCAACGATCTCGCTGTTTCCCAGCTGCGTTACGCAGATCCGAGTCTTCTGACGTTGCACGGCCGCTGCGAGGTTCTCGCGACACAATCTCTTGCGGCCGCTCTGCAACGGAAGGCGTGCAGCGACAACGAATTATCGATGTTGATAAGCTTGAGCGAGCAGCTTCGGTCACGGCCAGGCCAAGAGGGAGCCTCGATAGGAATCGCAGTTGCGCTTCACCAGCGGAATCGTCCGGCCGAGGCAGCGATGGTTGTAGAGCAATACGTTCGAAACACGCGACGCGAACTATGGCCTTCTTGCCACCCGATATTGCTTTCGTTTCTCTCTGGGCATCCACAGGTCGCCGCGGTCGCCACGCCAGCCGGTCTAGCCGCGCAAGGAGTCTCCCTACTTTGCGGATGAGATGCGCTGCCTAACGTCGTTGCTTCGGTCCAACGCATACAGGCCGCTGACTCGCAAAGTTCGAACGAGCATGCGCTGTGAAGCCAAAAGCCATTCAACGCCGCACGTACACACGTGGCGTGGCTGATTAAGCTGACTGCAGGACAGGCGACCCGTTCGGAACCAAGACTGCCCCGTTGGCGGAAACCGCTGAACTGAGCCTCGCAAAGAACACGCCCTCCAAGACTGAAGCGCAAATCTTAGGATCGAACTGGCGCCCGGCCATCGCTGTGAGTTCAGCGTGCACTTGCTCAAGTGACCGCGCCGAACGGTATGGCCGGGTGGTTGTCATTGCATCGATGGTGTCGGCGATGGCGATGATTCGTGAGAACAGTGGAATCGACTCACTCACCACCGCATCCGGATAGCCCGTGCCATCCCAATTTTCATGATGATGCCTGATCGCTGGCACAATATCCCGCAAGTGTGACACCGCACTCACTAGCTCGGCGCTCTTGACGGGATGTGTCTTCATTATCGCCCACTCTTCGGCCGTGAGCTTATCCGGTTTTCTAAGGATGGGCGCGTACATCTCGTGAATCTTGCCGACGTCGTGTAACAGCGCAGCCTTCCCAAGGCGCTCGACCGCTCGCGTCGAAAGACCTAGTGCGCGGCCGATAATTATCGCGTAATCTTTGACGCGATGTGAATGCCCTGAGGTATACGGATCGCGTGCCTCGATCGCCTGCACCATCAACTGAAGAAGGTCCTGAGTCGCCTGCTCCAGCTTCCATGCCGTTACAACAATCTGTCTAACTGCAATGAGGGGCACGGCTAGGATAATCGCGCCGATAACGCCTTTCGAGATAAAAAGCTGCGCAAAGAAGTAAGGAAGCGGGGCCGATAGCACCTCGTAAAAGAGCGAGACTTTTGTGCTCGCGCGCCACACTGTTGCGAGGCTTTGATTGGCGCTGATGGCGAGGACGCCACTTACGGCGACCGTGTTCGTAGCAAAGGCGACAGTTACGCCAATCAGAAAAGCAAGCGGGTGGAAGGCGCCTCCCGCGAGCAGGGGTGTACCGCCAAGTACCCGGTAGACCAGTATCGCCAGCGAGAAGCCTAACGCGATTTGCGCTATATTGAATATTGCCTTGATTGGCGTGCGGCGGTGAAAGCACGCTGCAATCACCTCCGCAGCTATAATCGCCGCAACCATTTCCCAACCGGCAACTAAGAACGCGCCAGCCAAGTATGGGATTGATGCGATACTGCCGACCGAGTCGCCGCCGATCCGATGTTCCAAGAGTTGAGTTATCAACCCCCACGCGGCCATGCAGACGAGTGCAATGAGCCAGCGATCAGGACGGTCGTGATAAAGCCAAAAAAGCGCCGCCCATGTTCCGAGCGCGGCGACGACGACACTGCCGACGTATACCTTCAGGCGACTAAGCATTCGAAAATTGGAGAACCCCGCGCCCCGTTCTAGTGCAGTCTGGGCATCAACCCCAGCTGATCAAAATTCCCATGCACGAGAAGATAATGTCCAACATTTTGCGTCACCCCCCTTTCCATCAGTCATGCCTGGATCGCTATCCAGAACATGCTCTCGGGTAGGCTCCGCTCAACTACTTGCTTCGTTGAAC
>JAYTFO010000266.1:0-14574 GCA_043734305.1 Acidobacteriota bacterium
GCCGGATCGTACGGTGATCGCAAGTCGGTATGCTGAGGCTTTTCCTGGAAGCCGACGATCCTACTTTCGCGGTCGATGTCGACCACGCCGAAGTTGCCGCATTCCGCCGGGTCCATCAGGATGGTCGCCACTGTCACGTCGGCCCCGGCGTCGTTATGCTGCTTCAGCATCAAGCCGTAATCCATTTTGTAGATATGGTCGCCGGAAAGAATCAGCACATGCTTGGGTTGCTCCGAACCGATCGAATAGATGTTCTGATATACGGCGTCGGCCGTCCCCATATACCAGTTGTCGCTCACCCGTTTCATAGGTGGCAGGATCTCGACAAATTCTCCAATCTCCCGTCCGAAAATATTCCATCCTTCGCGGATGTGCCGGTTGAGCGAGAGCGCCTTGTATTGGGTGAGGATATAAACGCGGTGCAGACCGGAGTTCAGGCAATTCGAAAGCGTGATGTCGATGATGCGGTAGATACCGCCAAACGTGACGGCCGGCTTCGCGCGGTCGCGGGTGAGAGGATAAAGGCGTTCGCCCGCGCCTCCCGCAAGCAGAACTCCGAGGGTATCTTTCATCGCTGCACCGTAGGGTGGTGACGGTCTGCCAGTTTAGAAACCGCAGTCAACCGCCGAATACTAGCACAGCGGAAGCTTCGCGCGGGGTGCCGTTAAACACGCAAAAAAAAACGGCAGGAAGCTGCCGCCGCAGAGAGACTGATTACAAAAAAACGCGGGCGAGGGCGCCCGCGCCACACGGGCATTAGCAGTGCACGATCTTCTTGCTTTCGATGCCGCGGGTGGCGTAGCGCGAGTCCACGACCAGCTGCGCTTCGTTCACGATCTTCTTGTAGTCGTAGTCGCTGTGGTCGGTCACGATCAGCACGCAATCGTACTGGCCCAGATTATCGAGGGGCGACCGCGTCATCTGGAGATCGTATTTACGGCCGCGTCCCACGAACGGAAAATAAGGATCGTTGTAGCTGACCTCCGCGCCTTCCTTTTGCAGCAGTTCGATGATGGTCAGCGCCGGAGATTCCCGCAGATCGTCAATGTCTTTTTTGTATGCGACTCCCAGCACTAGGACCTTCGAGCCATTAATTGCTTTCTTCTGCTGGTTCAGCGCGCTGATAGTCGCCGCGATTACGTTGTATGGCATCGCCTGGTTCACTTCACCGGCCAACTCGATAAAGCGCGTGTGGAAATCAAATTCCTTCGCTTTCCACGACAGGTAGAACGGGTCGACCGGAATGCAGTGCCCGCCCAGTCCAGGTCCCGGATAAAACGGATGGAATCCAAACGGCTTGGTCGCGGCCGCGTCGATAATTTCCCAGATGTTCAGGTCCATGCGCAGGCAGAGCATCTTCAGTTCGTTGACGAGCGCAATATTCACGCAGCGGTAAATATTCTCGAGCAACTTCGTCATTTCCGCGGCTGCGGGCGACGACACCGGAACCGTCCGGCGGAAGATCGAACCGTACAGTGCGGCCGCGATTTCGCTGGCCTGCTTATCGAGTCCGCCGATCACCTTCGGAATATCGTGCCGTGCGGTTGTGGTGTTGCCCGGATCTTCACGCTCCGGCGAGAACGCAACCCAGAACTCCTGATCGCTCGCCGCGCCCTTGCGCGACGCCTTCAGCCCGGAGCGATTCTCGTTTTCCAAAATCGGAATCATGACTTCTTCGGTCGTGCCCGGATAGGTCGTGCTCTCGAGGATGACGATCTGCCCGGCCCGCAGATGCGGCGCCACCGCATGCGTGGTGTTGGTGATGTAGCTCATATCCGGCTCGTGATACTCGTTCAGCGGAGTGGGCACGCAAATAATGATCGCGTCCATCTCGGTGATGCGAGCGTAGTCAGCGGTGGCCGTGAACCCGCTGCTCTTCGCTGCCTTGATCTCTTCCGGCGAAATGCGAAAGATATAAGAACTGTCCTTGGCCAGCATGTCGACTTTTTTCTGGTCGATGTCGAATCCGGTCACGGGAAATTTCTGCTCGCTGTAAAGCAACGCCAGCGGCAGTCCCACATAGCCCAGGCCAATGATTCCAACCTTTGCTTTGCGGGCTTCAATGCGGTTTTTCAGGTCAGTCAGGAGGGAAGAAGCGGTCATTTGAGCGGTCATAAGTCACAAGAAGTTTAGCACCGAACCCGAGGATTTCGAACGCGGAAGCCGCGCCTTTCACAAGAATTTCACGATATGGCACGAACGTTGGATAACTACGGTAATCGAATTCGCCGCCATCCCGCTTTCCTTAGTAACATGCAGCAGCATGCGAATCCGTTTACTGCTCGTGATCGTCCTCGTGCTGGCCGCTTTTGGCAGCCAGGCGGCCCGCCTTCTCGTGGTGGATGAGCCCCAGAAGTCGGACGCCATTGTCGTGCTCGCCGGAGAAACCTTGGTGCGCCCGGAGCACGCCGTCGAACTGCTCCGTCAGGGACTGGCGCCACGAATCCTTTTGGATGTGGTCGCCAGCGACGTACTTTACGATCAGCGCCTGACCGAGATTGCGCAGCGATACGCGAACTCTCTTTCCGAGCGCGAGCGCATTTCCATTTGCCCGATCACGGGCTTCTCCACCTTTGCCGAAAGTGACGACGTCAACCGTTGTCTCCAATCTCTGCACGCCCACAGCGTGTTGATCGTCACCTCTGCACCGCACAGCGGCCGCGCCCTGCGCATTTTTCGTCACCGCTTGCCGCAGTACAAGTTTTCAGCCGCCGCGGCACAGGACCCGAGCCACTTCGGATTCCACTGGTGGACAAACCGCGAATGGGCCAAGACCACGTTTGACGAGTGGATCAAACTAGTGTGGTTTGAGGTGGTGGATCGCTGGCGGTGAAAATCAGGTCTCAGGTCTTAGGTCTTAGGTGTCAGGTCTCAGGAAAACCTTCTCGATCAGTCCGTATTCGGGACATTTCGGCCCTATTGTCGCAAAACCGAAAACTGTAGCCTGGCCGATAACTTCCGTGTAGCCCGTGACTCGCCCAGAAAACGAGCGGACGCCCTATTTCGACGCTGCATCGAAAAAAGGCTGGATCTCTATCGCTCGGGCGTTTGGAAAGTACTGGCGCTGGAAGTAGAAGGCCACGTTAACCAGGGCAATCATCACCGGCACTTCGACTAAGGGTTGTGAGCCTTATGGCACGCGGTTCAGGACGGCGTGAACTATTCGAATTGAACGGCTATTTCTGTGTAGCGGGTGACATGGTTTGGCCGATATTGTCGATCTCCCTCTTGATTGCGAGTTCGTCGAGAGTAGCAAGCGGAAGACTGAGAAGTAGGCTGATTCGCCGGTCCAGAATGAAAAAAGCTTCGCGAAAAGCTCGCGCCACTTCTGCCTCAGTTCCGTGGACCGCCGCTGGATCGGCAATGCCCCAATGGGCGGTCATAGGCTGCCCTGGCCAAACCGGGCAGACTTCTTTGGCGGCATTGTCGCAAACCGTAAAAACGAAGTCGAGCTTGGGCGCGCCGGTCAAGGAGAATTCATCCCAGGCTTTGCTCCGAAGACCCGCGGTGGGAATATGAGCGCCTTCTAGTTGCCGCAGGGCTTCGGGGCGAACCGTTCCAGTTGGATGGCTACCAGCACTGTAGGCAGTAAAGTTCGGGTTACCGTTGGAATTCAGAATTGCCTCGGCCATGATCGACCGCGCTGAATTCCCAGTGCACAGAAACAAGACGTTGTAATGCTGTTGCATAATTGTTGTCTGCATTGACCCTAGTTGCAGCAGGTCGGTCCGCAACACGTCTTAGTCGCGGTGCTGGCCGGTTTCACTGCTCGGACAAAAGCACTCATGAATTTGCCGTCCACCTCGGGAGCAATGGCGTCTCCGTCAATCCCTGCGGCTGAGAGAATGTCACGCGCATCTTCGGTGCGGTAGACGCGGGTTGGCTCAATCTCGATTTGCTCGAATCCGGCCGCAGCGAGCTTGTCGCGGTATTCAACATCTTCTAGCGCTCCTGCCACGCAGCCGACCCACAGAAGCACGCTCTGCCGGATCACAGGGCTGATCTCACCGCGAGTGACTACGTCGGATACCGCAAATCGACCGCCTGGCTTGAGGACGCGGAAGGCCTCTCGCAGTACCTTGCCCTTGTCGGCGGAGAGATTGATTACGCAATTCGAGATGATCACGTCGACTGAATTATCAGGAAGCGGAATGTCCTCGATCTCACCCTTCAGGAACTCAACATTCTCCGCTGCCGCCTTGCGTTTGTTTTCATTTGCTAAAGACAGCATTTCGTCGGTCATGTCGAGACCGTAGGCTTTGCCGGTCGGTCCGACCCGCTTGGCCGAAAGCAGAACGTCGATGCCACCGCCCGATCCCAAGTCGAGGACTACCTCTCCGGGATGAAGCTGCGCCAAGGCTGTAGGGTTGCCACAACCGAGCGACGCGAGCATCGCTTCCTCAGGAACCTGTCCAGCCTGGGAAGCATCGTAGAGATTGGATGTAATCGGGTCGCAACCCTTGCCGATACCCGAAGAAGCTCCGCAACAACTACTACCGCCGCTTTTCACGCGGAGCGCAGCCTGCCCGTATTTTTCCTTGACTACTTCTTTTATGTCCGTGCTGCTCATGGTGGGGTCTCCTATTTGCAAATCTGAACGATGTCTTGCGGTTTGAGAGCTTTATTGCGCGTACAGCACTCGGCATAGAGGAATTGCAGCAACTCTTGGAGAGTGTCAGTATTCGCTGTGTAGCGCAGGAAAGTGCTTTCGCGTTGCACCTGTGCCAGTCCTTCATTTCTGAGTTTGTCCAGATGGTGCGAAAGGGTCGAATTTGGGATGTCTAATTCTTCCTGAATTTCACCGACCACTAGGCCGTCAGGATGCGCCGACAACAGTAGCTGCATGATCCGGAGTCTCGCCTCTGTTCCCATGGCGGAAAACATGTCGGCATATTTGGCCACTTGTTCTGTATTTTTCTTAACTGACGCACTTGGCATATTTCCATGTTTGCAGAAATATGGTTAATTGTCAAGAGCCTTGCGCTTCCAATCCGCAAAGCTCGGGCTCGGCCAATTGTTGTTGGATTGTCGGCAATGCGGAACTGATCCACAACCGGGACCTGCGACTGTGATAGCTTGGAATCTTTCATCGCACCGGAGGCTCCATGTCGCAAGTGAAAATCACGGTACGCCCCAACGGTCCTTTTCGCGTAGAAGATCCCAACGGACTCGTTGAACTCGTCGACCCCAACGGCAACAAGTACGACACCACCGGAAAGCCCGCCTTCTCGCTCTGCCGGTGTGGCGCATCGGCCAACAAGCCTTTCTGCGACGGCACTCATGGCAAGATCGGTTTCCAGGCCGCCGAAGCCGCGGTCAAAGCCGAGGGCTAGAGAATTTCTTCAAATGCTGTAGGGCGGGAATCAGGAACGGGAGGGCGCAGCTTCGAAGAAGCAGGTCGCATTCGCGGATCGAGCCTCCCGCAGTCGCTGGAAACCGTCCATTTCGCCCTTTGCGGCACGACTGAACGTCGTGCCCTTCCCAAAAGCCTGCGGGCCGAAACACCGCCGCGAAACGCTCAGCGCCACGTACCTACTTGCAAACCAGCGCCGCCGAAATGTTTTACATGGCGGTTTTCCAGTGTTCTAGCATAGGTGGTTACGGGCCGGTAGTCTGACTTGCGTGACCATGAACCCTTCTCCGAAACAGCACGCTATTCGACGCAGCACCAGGCTCCCGCTTGAGATCCCTATCCTTGTGACCAGCCTCGATCCAGCGATGGATTTTTCCGAGGAATGTAAGACCACGCTGGTCAATGCGCACGGCTGCGGACTGATTACAGAGCACGCGCTGCCTCGCGACCTTCCGGTTCGCCTGGAACTTGTTTCGTCCAAACGCCAGATCACCGCGCATGTCGCCGACGTCGTCTCCCTCGGAGGGGAGCCAGAAACATGGCTGCTGGGATTGGAACTCGACACGCCCGGTAATTTTTGGGGAATTGAGTATGCCCCGTCCGACTGGAAGATCGAAGACGTTCCCGCGCCCGCCGCGAGCGTGCCACTAGTTCCGGAGCATGCGCCGGAAACCCAGTCCGCGCCCGTTGCCCGTCGCTGGCGCTTGACCGATATCAGTCCCAGCGCTTGCTATCTGGAGGCGGTCGACCTCTTTCCCGTGGGTACTCCTGTCTTGATGAGCGTACGAGGAGCCGGCTCGGAATGTCTATTGGATGGAGTCGTCCGCGCGTCTCATCCCGGCGTGGGCATGGGTTTGGAGTTCACTTCCGCGAAACAGGATCACCGCGCCCGCGTCGAGGAACTCATCGGCCGTCTTGCCAACTCCCGCGAAGTGCCTCGCATATTCGTCGGACGGAAAGAGGGCGCGAGCGGGCTTCCATTGAGTCTGGATCAAGCGATCGCCGAATCTTCCGACGACCAGCCCTTGGACTCGCTGCTGGAGTTGGTCCGCCAGGGCGATTCCATACCGGTCGAAAAATTTCTCGACGACTTGCGGGCCCAGAGACTCGGCGAGCGCGCCGAGCCTCGCATCGACGTGTCGTTGTCGATCCAAATCAGCGGGACCGACATCAATGGCAAATCGTTCGAAGAGACGGCGAGAACGAGTAACGTCAGCCGGCGCGGAGCGCAACTCGAGGGAGTGCAGGCGAAGCTGCGGGTGAACGACACTGTCTCGATCACGTCCGGCGACCGGCAAGAAAACTTCCGGGTGTCTTGGGTGGGTGCGTCGCTGACCCCGTTGGCCGGCCAGATCGGCGTGATCGTGATGGAAGTCGATACCACTCTCTGGGATCCAGCCATCCAGGATGTCACACGGCAACGGCCATAGCCCACATCTCACAGCCAGAACCCTGCCGTAATGGTAAACTCCCACGCCGGAGGCACTCTTGTCAGACCAACGCGATCGAGCACTGGGCATGGGCGCGAAGATCACGCGCCGCGATTTCTTAAACGGAGTGGCACTGACCGCCGGAGCGACCCTGATTCCGCCTGAAATGTGGGCTGCCGTCGCGCCCGATCTGGAACCGCAGAACGGCCCCGGCTACTATCCGCCGGCTAAGACCGGACTCCGCGGCAATCATCCCGGCGCATTCGAGACCATGCACAAGGTCCGCGACGGCGCTTTCTGGGACGACGCTCCAAAACCCACCGACACTGGCGAATCGTATGACCTGGTCATCGTCGGCGGAGGCCTCAGCGGGCTCGCCGCCGCCCACTTTTACCGCCAGGCCGCCGGCGACAAAGCTCGCATCCTGATCCTCGACAATCACGACGACTTCGGCGGACACGCCAAGCGCAACGAATTTCGTGCGGGCAACACCTTTCGCCTCGGCTTCGGTGGAACTTATTCGATCGAGAGTCCTTCTCCGTATAGCGCCGTCGCCAAGGGACTGATCGAAGAACTTGGCATCGACGTGCCTTCGTATCACAAATACGTCAACAAGAGTCTCTATAGTTCTTTAGGACTCAAGCCGCACATTTTTTTCGACAAGGAAACTTTCGGTTCCGACAAACTCGTAGTCAATCCGGCGCGCGTCGGCGGAGACGAAAGCGGCATCAATGCTGTCACCGGCGAAGCCGAGTTAAAGGCATTCCTGAAAGACGCTCCCTTGTCCGATAAGGCCAAGCAGGATTTTCAGCGCCTGCTCGCGGAGAAGAAAGATTACTTGCCGGGCCTGAATGCCGACCAGAAGAAAGCCCGCCTCGCGCGCGTCAGCTACGCGAAATATCTGACGGAGATCGCCGGAGTAAGCGACGAGATTGTCAAACTCTTCCAGTCCATGCCGCACCCGTTATTTGGTTTCGGAATCGACGGTGTTTCGGCACAGGACGCCTGGGGATTGGAATTTCCCGGCTTCGACGGCCTCAATCTCGATCCTGCGCCCGGCAAGGGCCAGAACCGCGACGCCATCCGCAGCGAAGAAGCGGACAAATACTTTTTCCACTTTCCCGACGGCAATGCTTCGATCGCGCGCCTGCTGGTGCGAAAGCTCAATCCCGCAGCCATTCCCGGAAATTCAGCAACTGATGTCGTGCTCGCCCAAGCCGACTACGCCAAGCTCGACTCCGCTTCGTCACCGGTTCGCATTCGCCTCAACAGCACCGTCGTCAAGGTGAAACACAATGGCGATCCGGTTACCGCGAGAGAAGTCGAAGTCACCTACGCGACTGGCAAGACCGTCAACACGGTGCGCGCCGGCAAATGCATTCTTGCCTGCTGGCACGTGGTCATTCCGTACATCGCGCAGGAATTGCCCGACGCGCAGAAAGAAGCGCTCGCTTCCGCGCAGAAAGTTCCGCTGCTCTATAACACCGTCCTGCTCCGCAACTGGAGCGCCTTCCAGAAACTGGGTGTGAACGCCGTCTACTGTCCGAACATGTATCACGCGTTCGTGAACCTCGATCTGCCCGTCTCGATCGGCGGCTACGAATGCGCGAAGAAGCCCGACGAACCGATCGTCGTGCACATGATGAAAGCCGCCTGCAAGCCCGGCCGCACCGGACGCGACCAACACAAACTGGGACGCATCCAACTCTACTCAACCACCTTTGAAACCTACGAACGCAATATCCGCGAGCAGTTGGCCCGCATGGTAGGTCCCGGCGGCTTCGATCCCGCACGCGATATTCTTGAGATCACCGTCAACCGCTGGCCCCACGGATACGCCTACCAATACAACTCTCTGTTCGACAATTTCTGGCTCGAAGGCGGCGAGACGCCCTGCGAGGTAGCCCGCAAACCTTTCGGTCGAATCGCCATCGCCAACTCCGATGCAGGCGCCTACGCCTACACCGATTGCGCCATCGATCAGGCTTATCGAGCCGTCCAGGAACTGACTAAGAAGTAGATCGCGTGTAAGTGTGGCGCGGGCGCCCTCGCCCGCGGCGCTCTCCGCGTGGATCGTAGCGGCGAGGGTTTCCGCGAAACCCCCAGATCACGACTCCACGACGCCGCGAAACATCCACCGAATCGCTTTCATTCCTTCGTGACAAATCCTTCTCGCAGGCGTAGAGTTCGGGTCGCATTTCGATGACAACTCACAGAGGAGACTAAACATGCGTAGGATATTGTTCGTGGCTTTCTGTCTGGCGATCTGTGTATCCGTGGCGATGGCCCAGAGCAAGGTTGATACCAAGTGGCACTGCGACAAACCAGCAGTGAACCATCAACTTGACGTCGGCGACGCACCGGACCACTCCTATGCCATCACCCAGGGTTCCTGCACCGCGACCACCAGCGCCAGCGGAGAAAAGGCCGGCGCCTATACCGCATTCCAGGAGAGCTGGAAAGCATCATCCACAAATCATGGCCGCTTCAACGTCACCATGGACAATGGGGACATGGCCTACTACACCTATGAAGGGTCGGCTCCAATCGACATTACGAAGCCTGCTTCCAACAAGTGGAAGATCCATAGCGGCACCGGAAAGCACAAGGGCATCACGGGTTCTGGCGCCTGCACGGGAGCGCGTCATGAGGACGGTTCGTCCGACTGGGCCTGCACCGGGACCTATTCGATGGGCAAATAAAGGGAAGGGCACGAATTTACGGCTGTGGAAGAACACGTTGTTGCACTTGATTTTGGGTGGCGCAGCGGTTTACCGCTGCGATAACAGACCTCTTTTCATTCCGGCTTTAAGCCGCGCAGGTCAGGCCGCAGAGGATAAAACACTTTTTCCGCGCCCCTATAATCGTTGCGGCATATTGCTGTGCCACAGCGGAGATGCGTAGATGAAATCACCCAAGGCGTTTCGAGTCGAAGCCGCATGGTCTCCGGCGGAGAAGAAAATTGCCCGCACTGCGTTTGACGCCGCGTTTCAGAGGCAGTGCGCCACCATCGCCGAGAAAGCGAAGCGCATGATTGCAACCGCTTCGCCTCCCAATGGCATTTGGGAAGTCCACGACACTCTTTCCAGTGAACGAAAGAAAGTTGATCTGACCTACGACTACAGATACTCCGTTTTGATTTCAGTTCTGGCCGGGTTGCTGCGCGAAGGGTGGCTGAAGAAATCCGATCTGGCAGGCCTAAGCCAGGACAAGATCGAGCAGATAGAGTACTGGTCGAAGTGAAGGTCAGTGGAAGCCCAGAGAAATTTTCACCTGCTCTTCAATTCTTTGGAGTGTCGTGTTCGACAGCGTTCCCTTTGCTGGATAGCGAATGAGGCTCTTCTCCAGCGTCATAACCTGATCGCACTTCGCCCAGGAGTCGTAGTTGAGGCCCCCATCGCCTGCTGCAATGAAGACTCGCATGCTGAACTTGGGATATTGCCTGGTGGTGATCGGAACGACACACACGTCCAGCGCATGACGATTAAGCTGATCCACGGATAGGATGAGCACCGGGCGCGGCTTTTCGAGTTCGACGAGATGAACGTCGCCGCGGCGCGGGTAACGGACGATCGCAGAGGTTGCAGTTTGTCGCATTCAGTCTCGCGTAAAGGTGCGGACGGTCCCAGCCTGGAAGGCTCGGGTTTCCTTGCGCTCTTTTTCGCCAACGGCGGCGAAGAATTCCTTTGCCTCCGCCTCGATGCGTTCGTACTTCTCCTGGAGCATCGCTCGCCGCAGTAGAGCGTTGACCCGTTCACTGGCAGACTGTTCGCCCTTCGTGTGGTCGACGTATTCGCTGACCTCGGATTCAATGGTGAAGCTCTTAGCGATTCTCATATAAATTATACTATATACTATCGTGTTAATTATATGATGCGTCAAGACCTTCCGGAGCAAAGCCTTGACTCTGGACGTCCCATCATCGCCCCAAACCCACAATTCCATGAGGAATCGGAACATCCGCCGTAACTACAGATAGCTCAACCACCAATCGCGCCGCGTAGCTTTGACTTGGGCAAACCAGCGGCAGGATGGATACAGTCCCACGACAATCAGCGCCCACACCGCGTACACAACCCATAGGCTGTATCCAAAGTTCGCTGGAAATGATTCCGGCGGCCCGCCGAAGGACGGCATGGGAGTGAATACGAATCCGAGTACAGCGCGTCCGTACCGAAGCCACGCCAGCAATAGTGCTGCAATATGAGCGGCGTAGAAGTGTGCGATGAAGTAGAACAGCGGCACCCGTCCCAGCACGATTAACGGATTGGTCGCTTGCAACTGCCATCGATCGAAGCAGGCCAAGACCAGCAGCGCGGGCCCCAGCGTCATCAGAAGAAAACAGAGTGAAGGCGGATACTTCGTGCAGTCCAGAAAAGACAGTACGGTGTAGATTCCCGACTTTTGTGTCGACCACCGCGCTGGATCTCCGTACACATTCACGGCGCGGATCACTACAAACGCAAGCGTCGATGCTGCTCCGATCCTGATCAAAATCCGTTGCCGGGCTGCGGCCTCCAGGAGAAAGAGATGTCCCAGACAGAACCCCGCGGCCATCACTCCAATCCACGGCACCAGGGGGTACGCGACAATCACCAGCGCTCCCAACACGGGGAACGCACCCGCCTGATGAATCACGTTCCAGACCGGTGCGGCGCCGCCAAAGCGGGATGCCTGCACGGGATCCAGGCAGTTGTGCAGCGCGATCATGGCGATGCTCAACCCCGCCAGCCAGCGGACCGGAACCCAAATCAGCGCTGCCAGCGCGATCATGCACGCGCCCAGCGCCCAAAGCACCAGAAGCCAAATCGGATACTGGAAAGAAAAACTAGAGTTATAGGCCAGGCGCATGACTGTCAGTTCCAACAGCAACAGCCACAGGCCGCGGGTCAGCAGAAATACCGAGAGCTCTTTCTTTGAATGATTGTGCTGCCACCACAGAAAGGCGCCGATCCCGGCGGTGAGCATGAATGTCGGGGCACAGAAGTGCGTCACCCAGCGCGTCAGAAAAAGTATGGTTGTAGTTCGGGTGAGGTCGGTGGGCGAGTAGAACATGGCATCGCGATGAACAAAATCGCGCACGTGATCGAGCGCCATCACGACCATCACGGCTCCGCGAAGCGCGTCGATCGCTCCCAGTCTCCTGGCCGGCGATTGATTCGTTTCCATCGGAAGGCATTCTACTCTCTACTCGCGGTGGAGCAAATTGCCACACGTTGTCTACTCAGAATTTGTGACGGGCCACGCGGAACACTTCAGTAACTTGGCAACATTAGAATCCTCGTAGGAGAATCCGGATGCATACCGGGCCCCGTAAGGAAGTTCTGAGGCCAACACGAGTCTCGACTTCTTATGAACAACCAAAATGTAGTGATTGCCCTTACCACGAAGGACAATGATTACCAGGCTGAACAATGTGCAGCGGCCATCCAGGTTGCGGCCCGCCTGGGCGTGAAGATCACTGTCATCTACGCCGACAACAACGCCGTCAACCAATGCCAGCAACTCGTGACGATTATTCAGGACAAGGCGCAGCGTCCGGACGCCATCCTGGTGGAGCCGGTGGGTACTGCCATGTACCAGGTCGCGAAAGCGGCCGTGGCGGCGGGCATCGGCTGGGGGATTCTGAATCGCGAGGCCGACTACATTTCTGAACTCCGCCGGACCGCCCTCGTCCCCGTGTTTGCGCTGAGCCCCGACCAGGAAGAAGTCGGTCGAATTCAGGGCAAACAACTGGCAGCGTTCACCACCGACGGCAACATTCTCTATATCGAAGGTCCTTCCGCCAGCAGCGCCGCTAAGAGCCGCACCGATGGGATGCTGATGACCAAACCCAGCAAGGTCGAAATGAAGGTTCTCAAGGGCGATTGGTCGGAGCGCGGCGGACATCAGGCGGTCAAGTCCTGGTTGGCGCTGAGCACGTCGAAGCAGCTTCACATTCAGGCTGTGATCTGCCAAAACGACGCCATGGCGATGGGCGCAAGAGATGCTTTCTCCACTTTGCCCGAACCGGCCCGCCAGCAATGGCTGAACACTCCGTTTACAGGTTGTGACGGCGTCACCAAGACTGGCCAGGAATGGGTGCGACGAGGAAAGTTGCGCGCCACTGTGGTGATTCCGCCCATGGCGGGCATGGCTCTCGAAATGCTCGCCAAAGCCGTCAGCACCGGTTCCATGCCCGCCGAGCGGACGCTGTGCTCCCCTCGATCTTTTCCGGATCTGGGCGAGATCGGCCAGTAGATTTTGGAAACTGAGCGGGGACCCATCGCACCAACGATGCCGACCAGCTCCGTACCAGGTTACGTCCGTACCCGGCCCACCCACTTTCGTAAACGCCCCGATGCTATAGTCAGCACAGTTCAATCAAAAAATGAAAAACTCAATCGTCTGCCGCCTCACTCCGCTCGTACTGACTCTTGCGCTGTTCTCCGGTTGCGGAGGCTTGAACGTACTCTGCGGAAGCGCCCGGCCCAAACCTGTCATCTCGTCAATTTCACCCAATACCATTCCTTTTGCGCAGGTGCAGCCCACCTTCGACCTGATCGTGAATGGCAGCAAGTTTGTCGGCGTGTCCGTCGTCATTTTTAATGGAACGACGCTACCCACCACCGTCAACAGCGTCACCAAGCTGACCGTCACTCTTACCTCCAGCATGATCTCCGGCCCCGGCGCGTACAACGTCTCTGTGCATACGGACGGCGGCAACACCGGCAACTTGGGCTGCGATAGCGGTGGCAACAGCAGCACGTTGGTTCTGACCATTACCTAGATTCCTGCCCTGTCCTAACGCACTTTGCAGAAGAGAGATGTGCGCCCAATGCGCGATCCCGGAATTCAGCGTCGGTAGCCGGGGCGAGCCGATTTTCATCGTGCGTCCCAGGGTCGTGTTTGGATTTCTTGAGAAGACGTTTCCAAAGACGGCAACGCGCTGGAGATTTTAAGCTGCGTTACGCATTTACTTCAGCGACGCCATATCGATCACAAACCGGTAGCGCACGTCGCTCTTCGTGACTCGTTCATACGCTTCGTTGACCTTCTGAATCGGGATGACTTCAATATCCGATGCCAGATTGCGCTCGCCGCAGAAATCGAACATCTCCTGAATTTCCCGTATTCCTCCGATGCAGGAGCCGGCCAGGCTGCGGCGTTTACCGAGCAACGGCATGGCTGCAACCAAAACCATTTTTTCCGGAACGCCCACCACGACCATGGTCCCGTCGAGTTTCAGCAAGCCGAAATATTGATTCCAATCGATGTTTGAGGAAACGGTGTTGAGGATGAGATCGAACGAGGCCGCTAGTTTGGTGAACGTCTCAGGGGTTGAGGTGGCATAGAAGTGATCGGCTCCCAGGCGCTTGCCGTCGGCCTGTTTGCTGAGGGACTGGCTGAGCACGGTGACTTCGGCGTCCAACGCATGCGCCAGTTTGACTCCCATGTGGCCGAGTCCGCCCATGCCGACGATCGCTATTTTTTTGCCGGGACCGGCGTTCCAGTGTTTGAGCGGCGAGTAAAGGGTGATCCCGGCGCACAGTAGCGGGGCGGCGGCATCGAGCGGCATATTGTCGGGAATCCGGAGAACGTAGTTTTCGTCGACTACGATTTTTTCGGAGTAACCGCCGTAAGTCGGGGCGCCGTCATGGTCGCGACCGTTGTAGGTGAATACCGTCTTCACTTCGCAATACTGCTCGAGGTCGCGTTGACACGCTGCACACGCGCGGCACGAATCGACAAAGCAGCCAACGCCGACTCTGTCGCCCACTTTGTACTTCGTGACTTTGCCGCCGATCGCGG
>JAYTFO010000267.1:0-9914 GCA_043734305.1 Acidobacteriota bacterium
CCCGCGATGACCATTTTGTCAAACAGCCCGGCCGTATAAGTCAGGATGATGAACATGCCGCGGGCCACGTTGCTGGTCAGGTCTAATCCGAACGCTTCGATGAGACCCAATGCCACGGTGGCCATGATCACGACACGGGCAATTCCGGACGGGACCAGAAACGTCAAAACAAAATCCGACACGATCAGGCCCAGCAGCAGCCGTGAATAGGTGGTTCCGATGCGCAGCATCAACAGGTAGGCAATGCGACGCGCCAGACCTGTCTTGCCGGCCATCATGCCGAACAGGATCGCGCCGAACAGAAACCAGGGAGTGGTATCCGAGAACCCGCTGAACGCGACGCTGAATTTCACAACGCCCAGCGCCCAGAACAGATAGCAGCCGATCAGCCCAGCCAAGGCGTGATCGAGCGCGTGCGTCATCCACGAGATCAGGAGAAACGAAGAGATGGCCAGCGCATGTTGAATGGTTAGGTCCAAGCCCGTGGGAGCAAACCACAGAACAACAGGTACCACCACCGCCAACACCCGCCCGGTGTAAACAACCGGGGCGTCGCGCAGCCCAAGGGCCACAACTTCGGGCGTAGTTAGCACGGCAGCGCTCATTTTTGAGACAGGTGGCTAGCTGAAGAAACTACTCAGCGAGTATCTTGCCCCACTTCTCCTGCGCGGCGCGCCGCACAGCTTCAGACGATTCGGCCACCGGCGGGAAATCGTTGATCCACTCATACGGCCGGCAACAGTCGATGATGGCGCGGGAGCTGTGACCCTTCTGCCCTTTCGGGATGATCGGATCGAGCGGGCCGCTCCAGCTCCGCCGGACGATCTCGATGTCCTGATCCGGATTGGAGCGCGTAGCCAGAGCCCACAGCACATCGTTGGTGTTGGTGACGTCGATGTCGTCGTCCACGACGATGACGTAACGGCCCAGGTAAGCGGCGGCATGACAATAACACGCAACCATTCCAGCTTGGCGGGCGTGCCCGGGATAGCGCTGCTTGATAGCCACGAACACCAGCAGGCGGCTGCCGCCGGACTCGTGGCACCACACGCCCTTCACATCGGGAACGCCGGCCGCTTCCAGCTCCTGCCAGATCATGGCGGATCGCATATAGCAGCGCATGTAGTTAAACTCGCAGGGCGGCCGGGTGGGCGGAGCTCCCAGCATGATCGGATTGTTGCGATGATATAGTCGCTTCACTTTCATGATCGGCTCGGGGCGCATGGAGCTGGCGTAGTAGCCGGTCCACTCGCCAAATGGTCCTTCGCTGCGGTCCTGTCCAGGAAGGGCTTCGCCTTCAATGACGATTTCGGACGCGGCGGGAATTGGAAGCCCGGTGTATTCACCCAGGATCACAGGCACCGGCGCTTTCTGCAGGCCGCCCACCCAATCGTATTCGCAAACGCCGTAAGGCACTTCCATGCCGCCGGCCAGGTAGATCAGCGGATCCTGTCCAAACGACACCGCCACTTTGCAAGGCTCGCCCTTGGCGAAATACTTCTCGCGCATGATGCGGCCTTGCTTGCCGGGAGAGATGTAAAAGCCTAGCGTGTCTTCGTCATGGATCATGACGCGGTAGGTGCCCAGATTTACCCAGCCTTCATCCGGATCGCGCGTGATATCCACCGATCCGGTCCCGATGTAGCGTCCCCCATCCAGCTCATGCCACTTGGGCGTGGGGAACTTCCACATGTTGATGTCTTTTCCCTCGAAGACATTTTCCATGACTGGCCCGTCCTTGACCACTTCGGGCGCAATATATTTGTCGTTGGCGATGTGGCGCTTGATGTCCTTCACGAACTCAATGCGTGTGTAGTTGGTGTCCATGTGCAGCGTGAGCGCAAGCCGCTTCAAGCTGTTGAGCGTGTTGGACACGACGCGGTAGCCGGCCGGATAGCCTTTGATGTTATCGAACAGCAGCGCGTGGCTCCGCTCCCCACGGTGATGACCTAGTTCGGTGATGGCGCCGATTTCGGTGTCCCAATCCGCTCCGTTGATGGTCTTCAACTCGCCGATCTTGTCGACCTGATCGATCCAGCCACGCAAGTCCCGGGATGGCGCCGATGTAGACTTCTGCGTTGTGGCCCTCTCCGGGGCAGCTTCGAGTACGGGGTTGCTCATGATTTTTTCTTCAGCCTCTCCGGCATCTGACTTTGGATGCCGTTCTTTTTTAATTCCTCTTCAAACATCGCTCGAATGATCGGATCCTCATCGGAATAGTCGATCATGTTGCCGCCCTCTTTGACATTGACGGTGTTCAGACGGTGCGTCCGCCCGCCTCCACCCATGGATTTCGCGAAGTATTTTCCGCCGATCCAGGTGGTGGCCATATATTTTGCGGCGGAGTGGCCCGCATTAAAGTGCTGATGGAACCAGCGATCCGGCGGGACCAGCAGAGTGCCATCCGTCCAGTCGATCCGCATGTGCTTGCGCGCGGTGGAGTATTGGGGGATATCCGTCCAGAGCAGCGTGTAACCAACTCCGCCCAGAATGAAAACTTGAGATCCGGGGCCGTGCCGATGCGCACGCTTATACGAGCCGGTCTCGAACTCGGAAATGTGGGTCTGAAGCGTGTTGTCGCTCAATACCATTTCGATGCCGCGGTTCTTGACACCGCGGGACTTTGCCTCGGCCAGTTGCAGATTATTGATATCCGAGATCAAACCCGATTCGGCCATCAAGCCCCCGCCGCGCTCACCCTCTCCGAACATGGCGGCGGTACCACCGGCCCGAACTTTTGATTTATCAAATTCGAAATAATCCGGCTGGTTATTGTATCTGTCCCGGAATACAAAGGAATTATCAAAGAGAAAGGCGGAGTTGTGCATTACGTCCATCATGAGCGGAAGGTCGTGAAACGAAATCAGACGCGCGGCCTGACTGCCGCGGTTGAAATGTTGCCGCCAAATGTTGAGCGGGGGCGAGAAGATGCTTCCCTTGTGCCACCGGAAATTCCGCTTGCTTCCATCCGGTTGCCAAACCTGGGTCTCGCCCTCGCCATCCAAAACGTAGACCGCCTCTTCGAACATAAAACGCAGAGGCTTGGTGGCAGCACCCGGCGGGATTTCGATTACATAAGCGCCGTCGGTGCCTTCGGAGCCCTCCAGATCGATCAGCGCACCCGGCACTCCCACGCGATCCCACTGCCTCAACTGGACTTTTCGAACGTCGGCAATATAGTAGCCGGTGTGAACGGGGATGCCTTCCCTGGACATCCATTGCTCATAAGGCGTTTTTTCGCTGAAAGGCTCAAAGCGGGTGTCGGCCCCCGGCTTAACGTCCTGGCCAAGCGCCACGTTATCGAGAATAGACTCCGCTGTCACCGCGCCGAATCCAAGCCCCATCACGCGGTCTGAGAACTCCCGGCGGGAAAGTCGGCCCCGTGTCAATCTAGCGATAAGCGATGCAAGCCGTGTCATTTCATTGGTCCCAGATTGATTATGGACAATTCAAACACTGTCCGCTCCCATCGAATTCCCGTGTTACACCGCTCAACGGCAAGACGATGCCGATACCGGAGCCGTTCATCTGATCCATGAATCGCCTCATGCGTTCCCCGGTTGGCTGACCTCCCGCTGTCGCCGCTTCGTTGATGTGCGATGGGATTACGGTCCGGGGTTTCACCAGTTTCCTGGTGGCAAAGGCCGCCTCATCCGGTCCTAGCGTGGCGGTGTCCGACAGATTGACCACCAGAAGACTGGGCTGATAGAAGTTTTTTACGATCGTTTTCATGTCGCCGAACAATCCCGTGTCGCCTGTCAGATAAACAGTCAGTCCATTGGTGAACTTCACGATGAATCCCCCTTCACTGCCGCCGTAAGCGGTGGTGCCGGGCGCCACGCCTGGATCGTCGATCACGGCCGGGTTTATTCCATTGCTATGAAATGCCGGTATGCTGGCGAATTTGACACCCGCCGCCGCGGTGGACATCCGTGCGGTTCGGCTACCTCCCGGGCGTAGGGTCGCCGTGCAAGGAGAGGTGAGCGGAACCGTCAACTCATTCGTGAGACCGGCGGCAGCACAACCCGGCGTCGCCGATCCCCGAATATCCTGGATCTTGCGAGCGAAGAAATCAGCCATCTCGCCTCCGGCGAAGAATGCGGAGTTCTTACTGGCAGCAATCTCCGCCAGGTTAGAGTTAGGAGCGGCAGATACCGTTCCAGGGCTGGCGCAAGTTCCTGGAGCCGCGGGATTGTGTTTCACTTCACCGATATGATCGGTGTGAGCGTGCGAGAGGATCACCACATGCACATCGCCCAATCGTGGATCCGTCGCCCCCGAAATCGTCCGGCCCGGGTCCCAGAGCACTCGTACGCCAGTCGGGTCTTCGAATAGCAACGCTCGGTCATTTCTGCAAAATTCGCCCGCGTGGCTGCCGAGCGGAGTGACCTTGACCACTGGAGCCGCGTCGGCGGACCTCACGGGCTTCCCGGCCTGCGATCCCGCCCAGGCAAGCGTGCTGCCGGCCAAACATAGGGAGCACCGCAGGAGAGTGTTGGCGCTTGATTTCAACATCGTTACGATGGCTCTGGGCCCAAGGTATAATATTAGACCATTGATGTCAAGCGCAAAATCTGTTCTACCATGCGATGAACAGCCCGTGAAAGAGACATCGTTCAAGATCGCTTCCGTCAAACGTCAGAGAGTATCCGACTCAGTGGCGGACCCCATCCGCCAGGCCATCTTCAGCGGGCAGTTGACCCCGGGTCACAAGCTGCCGCCCGAACGTGAGATGGCTGAGCAGTTTGCTACCAGCCGGGTAGCCTTGCGCGAGGCCCTCCGCTCGCTCGAGCAGGAAGGGATGATCGAGATCAGGAGAGGGTTCGGTGGCGGCGCTTTTGTCGCCGATTTCGACAACGCGCTTCGCGCCATGACGGATGCTCTGAACACGGTAGTAAAGCTGGGGCAGGCAAAAAGCGGGCATCTCACCGAAGTGCGCGGCATGTTGGAACCGGTGATGGCGCGGCTGGCGGCTGCGCGCGCAACGCCTGCGGATCTTCGCGAAATCGAGGCCGTGGTGGTGGCACAGGAAGAAGAACTGCGCTCCGGGGAGCTGAGCCGCAAGTACGACATGGAGTTTCATCGCCTGGTCGCGAACGCATGCCATAATCCGGTCCTGAGCATAGTGGTCACCGCCATCAACGACGCTATTCGCGATGCCATTTACCGGTCTAAACTGACGCTCGACATGCGCCGGCAGGTAGTGCATTATCACCGTGAGTTGTTCGAAGCGATCGGCAGACGCGACCAGGAACTGGCCCGGCGCGTAATGGAGGAGCACGTGGCCGCGGTGCAGCGACACGTCCAGGGATTGAAGGCCGAGCAGCCCGTCAGGAAGAAAGTCGCTCGCTAGCGGTTTGACTCAGTCTTGCTGTCAGGCCCATCCCATCTCTTCGTATCGGCCTCGGGCATTCCGAGCAAATCCAGCACCCGGTCCACGCTATGATCGACAATATCGAGCAGCGTCTGCGGTTTGTGATAAAACGCCGGTACCGGCGGCGCTATGATCGCACCCATTTCCGCAAGCGCTGCCATGGTCCGCAGATGCCCCAGGTGAAAAGGCGTTTCCCGCACCATCAGGACCAGTCTGCGCCGCTCCTTGAGCACCACATCGGCAGCCCGAACCAGCAGATTGGAACTGATGCCCGTCGCGATGGCCGACATGGTATGGATTGAGCACGGTGCGATCACCATGCCACCGGTGATGAACGATCCGCTGGCCAGCCGACACCCGATGTCAGCGATGGGATAAGTAAAATGGGCCAGATTCTTGACATCGGCTGCGAGTTTGCCCGTCTCGAGAAACAGCGTTTTCTCTCCAGCCTGCGTCAAAACCAGATGAATTTCCACGCCAGGCTGGTGCCTCAACTTCTCCATCAGCCTGATCCCATAAATCGACCCGCTGGCACCGGAAATCCCAACCACGATCCTCAACATGCTGTTGGAGTGGGGTAAGCGGTTTCGCCTGCCAAACGCCTAGTTGCTGTATTTGAGCAGGTAAAGAGTTCTGTCAAGATCGCCTTTCTCCATCCCGAGCGCCCGGCGAAGCTCCTCAAAGTTCTTGAACGGACCCGTCTTACTCCGCGCGTCGAGAATGCGAGCGATTATGTCAGGTTTCAAATTCGGCAGCTTTTCCAAATCTTCCCGCCCGGCAGTGTTCACATTCACGAGTTTCGGAACATCCGTTCCGAACGCCGTGAAAAGATAATTTGTGATCGGGTCGATTTCTTCGGCGAAAAGCGGCGCACCGCGCTGAATCATGTCGTTCACGCTTTTGGTCCAGCCCGCGCGGGTGAGTCGCGCATGCACGATGACTCTCACGTTGTGGCAACTGCTGCAGGAGTTCAGAACCAACTCGCGCCCTTCACCGGGCGGAAGCAGGTCCGACCAGCCCTCGTCCTTCACCTTCTTGTTTTGTCCCGGTAGCGACGGCAGCGATACACAAACCGCCAGCAGCATCCCAAGTATTGTTCGCATCATGGCAGGAGTGGGGTCTCGCGCTTACACTGTATTGCGCCGCATGGCCGCGACGGAAAGTTTAGGATACCAAGTGGATTCGGCGCCTTTGCCGGTACGCCCCACCAATGCCTCAATCAGGTACGGCTTGCCTTCCCGCGTGGCCCGGGTGGCGCGTTGCATGGCCGGTTTAATCTGATCCGGTGTTGTGACCTGTTCGCCCGCCACCCCAAAAGCTCCGGCCAGTTTCACAAAGTCGACGTCGGGATCCCCCAGATAGCTCAGCATGTCCTTGCCGGTCTGGGCTTGCCGCCCGCCTTCGGCAAAGGCCCTTTCGCGGGTCTCGTTGTAGCTGCGGTTATTGTAGATCACCGTGATGATCGGGATCTGGTAGCGCGACATGCTCCACAACGCCATCGCCTGCCCGCCGAACAGGAATCCGCCGTCGCCTTGCATGCAGATCACCTGCTTGTCGGGACGACCGATCTTGACCCCGGCCGCTGCGCCGACGCCCCACCCCAGGGCGCTCCCGGATGTGCGTCCGATCAACGTCTTCTCGCCCTCGGCAAAGGTGAAGCACTTCAGCGCCTTGGGACCTTCCGTTCCGAACTCCGATACGATGTATGCGTCGCGTTCAATAGAGTCGTTGATATCCGTGGACAAACGTTCCCAGGTGAGAGGAACCTTGTTCCAATCCGCCTTCGTGACTTGCAGACGCGCCTGTTTCAAGCGAGCGGCAAACTGCCGGGTCTGCTCCATCCGGGTGCCTCGGATCTTGTCCAATCGTTCGGGGGTGGCCAGGGATTTGATCGACGCGATCAGGTCGATCGCCACCTGCTTCACATCGGCCGCGACGCCCATGTAGAGCGGATAGTCGGTTCCAATGTCGGCGGCCTCGATGCGCACATCCAGAATCTTCACCGAACGGGCGATCTGCGGGTCGTTCGCGCCCGGGTCGGGAAGTTTGCCGCCCAGGTTCAACAGCACGTCCACATTCCGCGGATACCGCATGCTGCGCGCATACCCGCCCAGAAAAAGCGGATGGTTGGTCGGGAAGTTACAGGATACCCGGAAGCCCTCGCGCTCTTCACCGCTGGTAACGGGAATTGCCAGCAATTCCGCGAGAGCCACGACTTCGGGAATGGCTTTGGATCGCCACACATCGGCTCCGGCCCGAAGAAGCGGGCTCTGGGCTTCGATGAGCGCCCGTGCCATCTTGTCGATACTCGCTGCATCGGCCCGAACGGACATTGGGATAGCGAATGTACCCGCGCGAAATATTTCGGCTTCCACGTCGCGGGCGCCCAGAAAGTCCCGGGGGAACATCAGGAAGCTGGGGCCGCCCGGCGGCGTTGTGGCCATTTTCACTGCCTTCATCGTCCATTCGGGAATGCGAGTGGAGGCATCGATATTCCAGCGCCATTTTGTAAATTGCTTGATGGGCTCGAGCGTGTCGTCTACATCTTCCCGGCTGTCCCGGCCCGAAGACAGGCTTTCAATGTGATCGCTGGCCACCACGAGGCTGGAGCGATCTTTCATCGCGTTGTATAGATTGGACGTCGCGTTCGGCACGCCAACCCGGCTGACCATTGCGAAACCAGTCTTGCCCGAGGCCTTGGAGTAGCCGTCGGCCATCGCGACGCAAAGGCCTTCGTGAACCGCGAGAACGATCTTCATGTCCGGCCGATCCACCACCGCGTCACACAGCGGGCTTACCCCCGTGCCATTGCCGATGAACAGATATTCCACGCCGGCTTCACGCAATTGCTCCGCGAGCAGCTCGCCGCCCGTCCCCCGGAACGTCCGCGTGTAGGATTTGGCGTCGCCTTTGGATTCATCTTGCGCAAACGCCGGAGACAACGACGCAAGCACTGAATTCGCGGCTACCAGGCTAAAGCCGGACTTCACCATGCGATCGACAAAGCCCCGCCGGCTGAGGCCATTTTCCAGATATTGCCGGACTAGTTCTCGCATAGGTCTAACATTAGACCATCGAAACCCATTTTTCAACTCCGGATCGCTGGACTGCCAGGGACTGCCAGTTCTCGACAACGCATTGAGGTTTTTCTTGTGGTATAATGTTAGACCATAATCCAGAATCCAATCCCAGTCGAATGGAGCGAGAGATGAAAACATTTAGAATGCGAGCCGTCGTTTGGCTGAGCGCAATCGCTTTTGCGTCGCTGAACCTGATACAGGCGCAGGTCGTCAATGGAACGATTTCTGGGACGGTGCATGATTCCAGCGGAGCTGTGATTGCCGCGGTCGTCGTTACCGCAAAGAGCCTGGAGACGGGGGTCTCACGGTCCGCCACCTCCGACAGCATGGGCGCTTACCAGATCCTCAGCGTACCGGCCGGAGAATATGAGGTTGAGGCTGCGGTCAGCGGATTCAAGACTTCAGTTCTCAAGGACATCACTGTCACGGTGGGGGCATCCATCACCGCGAATTTCGAACTCGCGGTCGGAGACGTCCATCAAAAAGTGGAAGTCGAAGCCACCGCGCCACAACTCGAAACCAACAACGCCTCCATGGGCGGACTCGTGGGCGAGAATGCCGTCCGGGAGCTTCCTCTGAACGGACGCGACTGGCTGCAGTTAGCGACTTTGCAGGCGGGCGTTGTGGGAGGTATCGGCCAGCAATCGTCCGCCGGATTTTCGAATTCCCGTGCGGCCCGCGGCAATGGGCAATCTCTCGCCATTTCCGGTGGCCGGCCCACGGGGAATGTCTTTCTTGTCGATGGGCTGGTGGTGAACGATTACGCCAACGGCAGCCCGGGCAGCGGATTGAACGTAAACCTGGGTGTCGAGGCCATCCGTGAATTCCGGGTATTGACCAGTGAGTTCACCGCCGAGCACGGCCGGTCCAGCGGCGGCGTTGTCACGGCGGTTTACAAAACGGGAACCAACCAGTTTCATGGCGGTCTTTTCGAGTTTCTGAGGAACAGCGCTCTCGACGCTCGAAACACCTTTGATGCGACTAAGCCTCCCTTCCGCCGCAATCAGTTCGGAGCCTCGGCCGGAGGACCGATCTTCAAAAACAAGACGTTCTTCTTCAGCGATTATGAGGAATTGCGTGAGGTGAGGGGACTCGCACACGCTTCCGACACTTTGTCGCCAAATGCCCGGAACGGCATCTTATGCGGAAGCACTGCCTGCACTACGACCCGCACGATTACAATCGCTCCCGTCATCCTCCCCTATCTGGCGTTGTTCCCGGCTGCCAACGGTCCAGTCAACGGCGACACGGCCAGGTTCCTCTTCTCTGGAACGCGCCTCGGCAATGAACGCTATGTGGTCGGAAGGGTGGACCATAATTTCTCTTCTCAAACAACTTTGTCGGGCAGCTATCAGTTCGATAACACGACGGAAGGCCAGCCTGATCCCTACAATCAGAAGCTGACCGGCTCCCCCTCCCGCCATCAGAA
Organism: Acidobacteriota bacterium; assembly: GCA_043734305.1. Taxonomy (GTDB): domain Bacteria; phylum Acidobacteriota; class Terriglobia; order Terriglobales; family Acidobacteriaceae; genus Acidiflorens. The sequence goes on from JAYTFO010000267.1 coordinate 9,884, forward strand.
CGCTGTCATTAACTTGCAGCATGTCTTCTCG
>JAYTFO010000268.1:0-3412 GCA_043734305.1 Acidobacteriota bacterium
AGTCGAATTGGCCGAACGTTTAGTCCGGCTCATTCCCTGCGCCGAAATGGTGCGCTTCGGCAAGAACGGCTCCGACGCCACTTCGGGCGCGGTTCGCGCCGCTCGCGCTAAAACCGGTCGCGACCGCATCGCCTGCTGTGGCTATCACGGCTGGCAGGATTGGTACATCGGCAGCACCGCCCGCAACGCAGGCGTTCCCAAGGCGGTTCGCGACCTGACCCATCCCTTCCCCTACAACGATCTCGCCGCACTGGAAAAGACTCTCACCGAGCATTCCGGAGAATTCGCCGCCGTCATCCTGGAGCCGGTAAATTTCTGGCCTCCAGCGTCGGGCTACCTACAGGGCGTGAAGGATCTCGCTCATCGCCACGGCGCGCTTCTCATCTTCGACGAAATCTGCTCCGGCTTCCACTTCGGCCTAGGCGGAGCGCAAAAGCTCTTTGGCGTCACTCCCGACATGGCCTGCTTCGGCAAAGCCATGGGTAACGGCTTCCCGATCGCCTGCGTCGTCGGACGCAAAGATGTGATGAAAATTTTCGAAGACATTTTTTTCAGCTTCACCTTCGGCGGCGAAATCGCCTCCATGGCGGCTTCCATGGCCGTGCTCGACGTGTTGGAACATACCGACGCTCTGGCGCGCATGGTAGCCAACGGTCGCGTCCTGCAGCAAGGCTTGAACGCGATGGCGAAAACCGCCGGGATCCAAGACCGCATTCAATGCATTGGATATCCGGTCTGGTCGCTGATTCGGTTTCTGGATGGGGAAGGCAAAGACAGCTTCCTGGTCCGTAGCCTGTTCTCCCAGGAATGCGTCAAGCGCGGTGTTCTGACGCTCGTCACCCACAATATGTCCGCCGCACACGACACGGTTGCCATCGAGGAAACGCTGCGCGTCTACGCCAATGTCTGCAAAACTTTGGCTGGCTGGATGAACGATCCCAATCCGGCCCGGTTTCTCGAAGGTGACATGATCCAACCTGTATTTCGTGTGCGTTAGACGTGGCCGGTTTGGAGTAGGCTGATTTACGGGAGGAACCTACGCAAGGATCCCTAGGAAGACTGGTTTTCCGTGCCGACGCGAACGCCGAGATCGGCAACGGCCATGTGATGCGTTGCCTAGCTTTAGCTCAAGGATGGCAGCAACGCGGCGGTACCGCTAACTTTGCGTGCGTCAATATCCCTGCCAGCCTTTCTGAAACCCTGCACTCACAGGCGTTTTTGGTCACTAGGCTCGATGCTTCTCCGGGAAGCGACGACGACGCGTACGCCTTGGCGAAAATTGCCGTGGGTGCCGACTGGATTGTCCTGGACGGGGAAGGCTTCTCGCCAGCGTACCTGCTCCACCTAAGGAGTGACTATCAGCGCGTAATGCTAATCGACGATTTCGGCGTCCGGCGGAATCTGGCGGTCGACGTCATATTGAACCAGAACCTGAACGCGGGATCACAACTCTACCCGTCGACTCCTTCGCACATCCAGCGCTTGCTGGGCACTCAATATTTGCTCTTGCGCCGCGAGTTTCGAGCGCGCTCGCGACGAACTTATTTCCCGGCCCACGCGCGTAAGATTCTCGTGAGCCTGGGCGGCACGGACCCCGATGACCTGTCATCGCAGATAGCGAATGCCTGCTCAAGACTCGAATCCGGCAAATTTGAGGTAACCATTGCGACCACTTCCGCCAACCCGAATCTTGCCCATCTTCGGGAACGGTGCAAAGCGATAGCGGATCCGCTCACGCTCCTAGTCGACGCACCCAACATGGCCGACGTGATGGCCAATTCCGATCTTGCTGTCATTGCAGCTGGCGGTACATTGTGGGAACTCCTCTACCTCGGTTGTCCCGTGCTGAGCTATTCTAGAAATCAACTACAAGCGCAGTCGGTTTCGGACCTGGCGGCGCTGGGGGCAATTGGCGACATGGGCGCGGTTGAGGCGTTCGACGAAGCGACCCTAGCCGCCCGCATCGAAATACTGGCCGCAACCCCCGACGACCGGCGGTCCATGTCCGACACAGGTGCCAGCATCGTGGATGGTCACGGTGTAACCCGTGTTATGGAACAGCTGCTGCAAGCTCGAAAGGTCTCCCCTATGCCGCCCGTAGAGATCGTGCCTATCGCTTTGGAGAATCAGGACGAGTTTACCGCCATGGCGCTCGATCACTTTCGCGGCTTGAATCCGGATTTCACTCCTCACGAGGACTGGAAGCAGCATTATTTTTCCCGCATACAAAACAATCCCAACCATCACCTGGAATGGATTTTGAAAGACGGAAAACGCGCTGGGTTTATCCTTTACGGCATCGAGGACCACCGCTTCCTCCCGCGCAAAACGGGCGCAATCTATGAGGTCTACGTGACGCCGGAGTTCCGCAGGCTGGGCTTGGCGCGAGAGGCTGCCTCCCAGGCGATTCAAACCCTTCGTCAACAATCCTCAAGAATTCAGTTGGAAGTAATGGAGGGCAACACGGCCGCGGCGGCGCTTTGGAAATCTCTCGGATTCCGCAAGGTCACGGAACGCTACGTTTTGGCCGGAGACGGTCGTTGAAAGCCGCTATTGCACAACCGACTTACCTGCCTTGGCTGGGATACTTCGACCTCATGGATCAAGCAGATGTTTTCGTCATTCTCGATTCCGTGCAATTCGAGAAGCAATCTTGGCAACAACGTAATCGTATTAGGACCCCGGCCGGTCTGCAGTGGCTTACCGTCCCAGTTGCGTTTCGTGGGCGGCTCGCACAGCGCATCGACGAAGTCGAGATTCGTGAGCCTAACTTTTGGGAAACTCACCTCCGCGCCATCGAGTTGAACTACAGACGGACCCCGTATTTCGCGACGTACTTCGCAGAATTCGCAGGACTTCTCAAAGATACCCACGCCGGTTGCCTATTGGTGAATCTGAATTTGAAGCTGATTTGCTGGTTCATACAGATGTTGGGTCTTCGCACACAAATCTACCGCTCCTCCGCGATGCAGCAAACTGGAAAGCGTACGGAATTGCTCGCCAATATTCTGCAGTCCCTAAGTGCAAATGAATATATTTCCCCCCTTGGCTCGGCCGACTATTTGCTCTCAGAAATGAGAATCATGACGGACCACGGAATCGAAGTCGGGTTTCAACACTACGAGCACCCGGAATACAAACAGCGCTTTGCACCATTCCAGTCATACGCGACTGTCCTAGACCTGCTCTTCAACGAGGGGCCACGTTCCCTGGAGATACTCCGCAGCGGACGCCGCACGCCCTACGCACCACAGGAAGTAAGACAGATGCTTGCGAAACAGGTGGGAGCCTGATGCCGAACACCTTTTCCATAGCCAATCGCCCCCTCGGCCCCGGGCATCCTGTCTACATCATTGCCGAGCTTTCCGCCAATCATAATCAGGACTTCGACCAAGCCGTAAGGATTCTGGAA
>JAYTFO010000269.1:0-10158 GCA_043734305.1 Acidobacteriota bacterium
GGCTTATAGACCAACCCCGCGACTCTGAGTCGAGCGCGTGGAATTCCCGCAGCATCCATGCTCATCACGCTCCATGAGAGTTTTTCGCTGTAAAGGAAATAGTGAAGGGACTCTTTGGGCCCCGCTTCGGCAACCATGTCGAGTGGGTACGTGAACCGAAACTGCAGTATTTCTCGATTCAGCGCTCGAAAGGCGTACCGCAGAGATTCAGGCCATCTGTTCGCTTCGGCGGTGTTCTTTCTATTGGTCATGTCAATCGTTCGAAAGTGCAGGATGCTAGCGGTAAGTCGAGCAGTTACGTGGACCGGAAGTATAGCAAAGAAACGGAGATTTTGCCGCCACCAAGAGCGTAGTCGAGATTCAGGCCAAGGCAGAAAGCACGGCGCGTTTTACTTGTTGGAACGCTTCCGATCGCGGATCGATAAAATCGAAGTGCCCTGCCCGCGCAACCTCGATCAGTTCCACGCGCTCTCCTGCCTTCTTCTTTTGCGCAGCGTAATCGCGACTGAACGCAACCGGCACCGTGTCGTCGTCGCTACCGTGCAGCACCCACTGCCGCGCGTGAACGATGTTGAGTTCCATCGGGTCCGCCTCGCGATAGTGTTCTGCAACGTCGGAAGGTTTTCCGCTCAGAAAGTCAACCACTGCATCGTTGCTTAGATGAAGCGTGAACGCCTTCTTCAAGTCCACAACGCCCGCCAGTGAGATGGCTGCCCGCAACGAACTCTCGTGCGCAGCCAGGCACAATGCGAGTTGCCCGCCGGCGGAATGTCCAATCACCGCCAGCCTTTTCACATCCAGATGAAATCGGGAGTATTCCTGGCGAACATAGGCATACGCCGACCGAATGTCGGCAAACGTCCCCGGCCAACCTCCGCCGTCATTGCCTACGCGGCGATACTCCACATTGAACGTCGCCACGCCCGCCGCCCGCAGCGCCTCGCACAGATGTCCGGCATGCGCCAAATCGTACTTTGCGCGCCAATAGCCGCCATGGATATTCACCAGAACCGGATGCGGTCCCGTTCCATGCGGCAGTCGAACGTCCAGGAACTGATTCGGATCGGCCCCATACGCGACCCGACGATCCGCCAGCGGCGGAGTCAAACTAAGAATGTCTTCAGAAGACATGGATAGGTTCGCTGGACCAAAGAAATCTAGAGTAGAGACAAGGCTTGCCTTGTCTCCGCCGCGAGAGAAGACGCAGCCATCTGCTGTCCCGCACTACTCTTTCAATTTCAACTTGCCCTTGTTATCTTCCAGAAATTTCTTCAAGTCGGGGGACGCATCCAGCAACCGGTTCCATTGTTCGTAATACAGCGTCACCGGAAAGCGTCCCAGCCCATACACGCTGACTCCGCCTTTTTCGCCCACGCGGAATTCGATCGTGCCGCTGCGTTTCTTGTCCGTCTGCTTCTCCAGCGTTTCCAGTCGCGCCTTCAGTTCTTCGTAACTAGGTTCTGTCATAGGATGACCTCGGATAATTTGATCTCATCATCATAGGGCGATGACGGTGTTTTCGTCGACCAGTTGGGCACGGCGCGATGTTGTGGCGCTCGGCGTCGCGACCCTGGCGATATCTGCACCCCGAAGGGTAATCGCACCTTTGGATGACGCGCCCGTTGCCTTCGACCGATGCAGGATGTTAATCTAACGCCGTTACGCGGGAGTAGTTCAGCGGTAGAACGCCAGCTTCCCAAGCTGGATGTCACGGGTTCGATCCCCGTCTCCCGCTCCATCTTTTCAATCACTTGGCGGGATCGAAGGTTTTGGCTGATGTGGTGTCAGGGTGGGATTAGGTCCGACGCTCCCCCGCTTTTCCTCGATCCTCATGCACGATTTGCCATCCCCGCCGCCCTCCCGTAAGATGCCCCGTCAAGACCAGTTCCCTTCCGGAGTCCCCGAATGCGTAAGGATCGCTCGCCCTCTTCCCATTCCCGCCGTAATTTTCTACGTGCCGGGCTCGTCACTACCGTAGCCTCCGCCGCCGTGCCTGCACTCGCGGCCGCCCGTGTTGGTGTCAACGATCAAGCCTCGAACTCCAACGTCATCCCCCGCGAGTTCGAACTCGACGAACTCACCATCGACGACCTTCAGCAAGCCATGCAGTCCGGAAAATATTCTTCTCGCAGCGTCACCGAAAAATATCTTGCCCGCATCCAGGACATCGACAAAGCGGGTCCCCGAATCAATAGCGTCATCGAGGTCAATCCCGAAGCACTGGAAATCGCCGAAGCCCTCGATCGGGAACGGAAAGACAAAGGCCCTCGTGGCCCGTTGCACGGTGTTCCGCTTCTCATCAAAGACAACATCGACACTGCCGACCGCATGAACACTACCGCCGGATCACTTGCCTTGCTCGGCTCAACACCTCCGAAAGATGCATTCGTAGCCTCGCAGCTCCGCAAAGCAGGCGCGGTCATTCTCGGCAAGACCAACCTCAGCGAGTGGGCCAATATGCGCAGTTCCCATTCCACCAGCGGATGGTCCGGACGCGGTGGCCTCACCCGCAACCCGTACGCGCTGGATCGCAATCCTTGCGGATCGAGTTCCGGCACCGGTGCTGCCGTTTCCTCCAATCTATGCGCTGCCGGAGTCGGCACCGAGACCGATGGCTCGGTCGTGTGTCCTTCGTCTGCCAACGGACTCGCTGGGATGAAGCCCACTCTCGGCCTCATCAGTCGCAGCGGCATCATTCCCATCGCCCACAGTCAGGACACTTCTGGCCCCATGGCCCGCACCGTACGCGACGCCGCCATTCTTTTAGGCGCAATGGCCGGACCCGACGCTGATGACGCCGCAACCGCCGCGAGCGCCGGCAAGATTCAGCCCGACTATACGAAGTTCCTCGATCCCAGCGGACTCAAAGGCGCGCGCATTGGCGTGGTCAGAAAATATTTCGGATTCAACGACGCCGTCGATCAACTGATGAATACCCTGATCGACGAGATGAAGCGCGCGGGCGCCGACATCACCGACCCCGCCGACATTCCCACCATCGGCAAATTCGACGACACCGAATTGCTCGTCCTGCTCTACGAACTTAAAGCCGATCTGGCAATCTATCTGGCGCGCCTTGGCGACACCGCGCCTGTAAAGTCACTCAAGGATGTCATCGAGTTCAACGAGAAGCACATCGCAAAAGAAATGCCCTATTTCAGTCAGGACTTATTCCTGAAGGCAGAGGAGAAGGGGCCGCTCACGACCAAAGAATATGTCGATGCCCTCGCCAACAATCACAAACAGACCCGCGCCGATGGCATCGACTTCATCATGGACAAATTCAAACTCGACGCGCTCGTAGCCCCCACCGGAGGCCCGGCGTGGCTCACCGATCTCATCAACGGCGATCATTCTTCTGGTGGCAGTTCCAACTCCGCCGCCGTCGCCGGATACCCCAACATCAACGTCACCGCCGGATATCTCTACGGCCTCCCCGTCGGCATCTCATTTTTCGGGCGCGCGTGGAGCGAGCCCACCCTGCTGAAAATCGCCTACGCCTTCGAGCAACTCACGAAGGCACGCCAGAAGCCAATGTTCCTGCCGACCATCCCGCTCGGAGCGTAACCACCACCACGCCCCCAGCCGCGAAGCGGCCGAACAGGAAAGCCCGGCACGTGAGTGCCGGGTGGCGATTGCGTAGGACGCGAGTCCCGTCAGGGACGGCACTCTCGCTGCGGCGCGCCCGTCACCCTCACCCCAGCACCGCCAGCCGCCGCGTACTCTCCGCCACTCCTGCTTCCACATTCACCGCCGCGTACAGATCCCGGACTTCCTGCCAAAGCAATCGCGCCTGCGCGGATTCCCCCACTTTTTCTTTCAGCAGCGCCAGCCCCCGAATCGCGTTCGCCAAATCCAGAGGCGCGGTTGCCCCATCCCCGCGATAAATAGCAAGCGCTTCGGTATAGCAGGGCTCGGCGAGATCCAGGCGCCCTTCTTCCCGACAGATGTCCCCCAGATGCCGAACGGTATGCGCCACCAGAAGCGCGTCGCCCTCGTTGCGATAGATGGCGCAAGCTTCCTCGTAGTGACGTCGCGCGCGCTCAAGATGCCCGAGATCGCGCTCAATCTGACCTAATCCCGCAAGCCCCTTCGCCAACTGTTGTCCGCCGCCTGCCCTACGACCGATCTCAACCGCCGCGACCAGGTCGCGCCTCGCATCCTCCAACCGATGCTCTCGCCTCGCCTGCGTGGCCCTGCTCAGGAGCTTGTCCAGTTCTTCCGGCATCGTCGCCATCTTACCGCGAACGGTTCTCATAGGACCAATCTCGATCGGGCCCCGAAGGGGTTGTGAGCCCATCGTACGAGTGTCCAATTGTGTACAGACAGACGCCCCCTGGTTGCCTAAACTTGGCCATCGACCGAGCCGATCTACCAAACGCACGGCTGGCACTGGCATTTCAGGACTGGATTGATTTCTCGTCCCGATAGCCACGAAGCGAGGCGCCATGTCCACACTCAGCCCACCGAAACCCGAGCCGAATTCCTCCCAAGCGACTGCGCATATCACCAGCGCTTACCAGACTCTTAAAAGCCTCCAAGCCAAGATCGGAGAACATCCAGAACTGGGCGCTGCCATTACCAAACTGGAGATGGCTCTAAACGATCTGGCCGTTCAGACCGGCGGAATGCTATAGCGCCCCAATCTTGTCAGTAAAGACCATCACTGTCGAGGAGGACACAACACAGATGCGCCATCGTTGGATACACTCACTGTTCGGAACCACGTCGCTGGCTGCCGTCGCGCTCGCAGCCTTTCTGATGTTCACCGTATCGCCCCTTGTGCGCGCCGATGACCACAATTGCCAGCGCCGCATTGCCCACGCCGACCACAAACTGGACCAGGCCGTAGCCCATCATGGCTACCAGAGCAGGCAGGCTGAAAGCGCCCGTCATGAGCTCCGCGAAGCCCGCGAGCACTGTTGGAGCGCCAGCCACAGATGGTGGAATGAACACGAACGTCGCTGGCACTCGGACCGCGATTGGGATGACCACGATCACGACTTCGACCGTGACCACGACCACCACTGAGTCTTATGCTGAGAGATTGCGAATACGCCCGAGAAGGGCACCACCTGCCAGCCGTCCGCCAAAACGGCTCCAGGCAACACCTTCACATCAGGATCGACTATGGACAAAAAAGAAATCAATTCTCCGGCACTCACGACTAACTTCCTACTCTGGATCTGTGGCGTGGGCGGTCTGTTGCTGGTCGCCCTGTTTGGACATTACGTCTGGAAAGTATTCTAAGAGCACTGGCCGTGCTCCGCGCTCCGGGCTAGATGGGCGCGTGGCGGCTACCTCGCCGCCCCGTTCGCGCCCCAAAATCCGATGCGTCACGCCCTGATTCTGGGGACTCTGGGATTCGTCGTGAGCGTGGCGGGAGTATTCGCCACGCTCACGCTGCACATCTCGGTCCGGCCCAATACCCGATCGCGCTTGCAGTCAATGCCCTGCCTGGGCGGATTGCTCTACCGCGGCGCCAAGCCCGGAGAGTGACCGTTGGACTCGCATCCGTTCTTTCCGACAGGTACTATTTCATCCATGCCAGTGGGCTGATTTCCCTCAGCCCCAGGTTTTCGCAAGCCACCAACGAGGATATTCATTGCATGATCGTTAACTTCGCCGAGCGAGCTCACAATCACAACTGGGAACTCGACCCCGTCGTCCGCTCGCTGCTCGACACCGATTTCTACAAGCTCCTGATGTTGCAGTTCATCTGGAAGCATTACCCGAAAACGCAGGTTTCATTCTCGCTGCTGAATCGCACGTCGTCGGTGCGTCTGGCCGAAATGTTTCCCACTCGCGAGATCATCGACCAATTGGAACATGTCCGCAAACTGCGCTTCAGAAAATCCGAACTGGTCTGGCTCGCCGGCAACACGTTCTACGGACGCCGGGGGATCTTTCAGCCCGCCTTCCTGGAATGGCTGGAGCGCGACTTCCGATTGTCCGACTACGAACTCTCCGTCCAGGACGGCCAGTTCCAATTGTCCTTCCACGGCTCCTGGCCTGAAACCACCATGTGGGAACTGTATGCGCTCTCGATTTTCGACGAGCTCAGAACCAGATCCAACATGAAAAAACTGAGCGAGTTCTATCTCGACATTCTGTACGCCCGCGCCAAGACAACGCTGTGGAACAAAATCGAGCGCCTGCGCGGACTCCCCGGCCTGCGCGTCGCTGATTTCGGAACCCGGCGCCGTCACAGCTTTCTGTGGCAGGAATACGTCGTCAAAGCGATGGCTTCCAATCTCGGCAGCGGCTTCATTGGAACCTCGAATGCATTCCTCGCGCATAAGCACGATCTCGAATCCATCGGCACCAACGCGCACGAGATTCCCATGGTCCTCGGCGCCATGGCCGACGATGATGCGGCCCTCCGAGCTTCGCAATACCACGTCCTTGACCTTTGGCAGAACACCTACGACGGAGCCCTCCGCATCATGCTCCCCGACACGTTCGGAACCACCCAATTCCTGAAAGGCGCACCCGACTGGACCGCCGATTGGACCGGCCAGCGCGTTGACAGCAAGAATCCCTACGTAGCCGGTGACGAATATATCGAATGGCTGAAGGGCCGCGGCCGCGACCCGCAGGAGAAACTCCTCATCGCTTCCGACGCTCTCGACATTGACGAAATCATCGGCCTCCACGCGTACTTTGGTGGGTCCATGCAGGGCTCGACCACCGCTCGCGACTTCCGCAGCGCCGCCGACTTCCATGATGCCAAAAAATGGACCCCCCAACGCCGCATCCGCTTTAGCGCGGGCTGGGGAACTTTGCTGACCAACGATTTCCGCGGATGCGATCCCCACGGCACTCGCGATTTCGATCCCATCAGCCTGATCTGCAAAGTGTCCGAAGCCGAAGGCCGTCCCGCCGTAAAGCTTTCCGACAACTACGCCAAAGCCCTCGGCACCGCTACAGAAATCGAACGCTACCGCCGCGTATTTGGCACCGAAGGTATGGGCAACATTCCCCTCATCACGTAACGCGGACGCGGGTTCGCCATCGCTTTGTCGACCTCTTGCCTTGTTGACTTGCGTTGAAGGGGCGCGCCGTAACCAGGAACGCATTGGAAAGATTTTGGGAAGGGCACGACTTCAGTCGTGCCGTAAAGAACCATCCAGGGGCGGCTTCAAGCCGCTGAGGTTGGCTCTCTCCGCGACTGCCATACAGTCGGACCTCAGGGGCTAAAGCCCCATCGCGCGAGCCAGTTGCGGCACGACTGAAGTCATGCCCTTCCCGAGACCTGCATATCGCAGGAGTTTTTCGGCCCTGCACTTCGCCCTCCGCCCGGTACAATAGATATCGCACTATGCGCCGGATCTATCTCGACAACAACGCCACCACCCCCGTCCTCCCCGAGGTCTTGGACGCCATGCGTCCCTACTTCACCGAGCATTTCGGCAACCCATCCTCCATCCACTATCACGGACAGGAAACGCGCGCGGCCGTCGAGCATGCCCGCGAATCCGTCGCCGGACTGCTAGCGTGTAGCGCGTCCGAAGTTGTTTTCACCAGCGGTGGCACGGAGGCCGACAACCTCGCCATCTTCGGCGTTGCCCGGCATGGCGACCACATCATCACCTCAACCATCGAACATCACGCCGTGATCAACGCCTGCAAGCATCTCGAAAAGAAGGGATGCGAAGTTACCAACATTCCCGTGGATGCCCGCGGCCAGGTCGATCCCGATGACGTGGAGCGAGCGTTGCGCCCCAACACCAAGCTCATCACCATCATGACGGCGAACAACGAAACCGGCGTCCTGCAGCCCGTCGAAGAGATTGGCAAGATCGCCGCCGAAGCCGACGTCTACTTCCACACCGACGCCGTACAAGCCGCCGGAAAAATTCCCGTTGACGTAAACAATATCGGCTGCGACCTGCTCACCATCTCCGGCCACAAAATTCACGCGCCCCAGGGGATCGGCGCGCTGTACGTACGAAAAGGTACGCAACTTGAAGCCATGCTCTACGGGGGAAGCCACGAACGTTTGCGTCGCGCCGGAACCGAGAATGTCCCCGGAATCATCGGCCTTGGCAAAGCCGCTGAGTTAGCGCGAGCTGCCTTCGAACGAGGCGACGACAAGAAGATCGCCGCACTCCGCGACCGCCTGGAAAACCATCTGCGCCAACTCGATGCCACCGGCACCAACGGAGACGGCGCTCCCCGCGTGCCCAACACCGCCAACATCTATTTCGATTCCATCGAAGGCGAATCCCTGATCATCGCTCTGGACCTCAAAGGCCTGGCCGTCTCCGCCGGTTCCGCCTGTTCTTCCGGCGCCATCGAACCCTCGCATGTCCTGATCGCAATGGGCCTGAACCCCGACCGAGCCCGAGCCAGCATCCGCTTCAGTCTCGGCAAACAGAACACGGCCGAAGAGGTGGACTTCGCGTTGTCAGTGGTGCCGGAAACGGTGACGCGACTTCGAGATTTGTCGCCGGTGTGGTCAAGAAGCGTAGTTAGCAGTTAGCACTTGGCCTGTATCCAAACCCGAGTAAGGTTTAAGCTAAATGCCAACTGCTAGGTGCGGAACCCATCTCACGCACGATCTCTCCAATATCCCCGTTGACGCCGCCCATGTGCCACCGCAAAGATTACGACTTCCGAAGAAGAATCCTGATACACGATGCTGAAGGGGAATTGCCGGAGAGTATATTTTCGAAAATCGTTGAACTGGATTGGCCAGCGCTGGGGGCTTCACTGATTTTCTCTACCGCAGTCTCAAAAGCATTTTCGAAGTTAATCGCCGCAATCAGGCTGCGCTCTCGATACCACGCCAGCGCTGTCAAATACTCCTGCTCCGCTTGAGGATGAAATCGAAGCGGTTTACTTGTCATGCAGTAGAGTACGTCCCTTTTGCTGAACCTCTTCCCATGGGATAGTGGCTACCTTGCCGGATTGGACGTCATGCCGACGCCGCACGACCTCCGCCTGCCAGGCGGCGTCCACGTCTTCGTCAACGGTCGACTCTAAACTGGAGATCAAGTTTCCAGCCAGCTCCGCCCGTTCGCTCTCAGGCAAGGCCAAGGCCTTTTGCAGCAGTTCATGGGCGTCTTGAGTCATGTCTAAATTATATCCCCCAGTGCAAGCTACCCCGGGATAGCGCCCCGGCGCCGGTTCCGGCATCATCCCAACTTCCATTTACAATACAAATAGGGGCCTCCTGCTATTCGCCCGGCCAGGTCACTAGTAGCCAAGCGCAGTTAGCAATTAGCACTCAGCATTCAGCCAAGTCGAAAGGTTTAAGCTAAATGCCAAGTGCCAAATGCTAAGTGCTGATTCCACCATCGCCGTCGCCATGTCGGGAGGGGTTGACTCCTCGACCGTTGCGGCCATGCTCCATGCCGAGGGACACAACCTCATCGGCCTGACCATGCAGCTCTGGAACCAGCGCCGTCTTGCCGGGCACGAAGGCATGCCTGAGGCTGTCCAGGGACGTTGCTGCTCGATCGACGACGTCTACGACGCCCGCCGCGTCGCGGAGACTATCGGCATCCCCTACTACGTGGTCAATCATGAGGAGCGTTTCGAGCGCGACGTAGTCCGTCCGTTCGTCGAAGAGTACCTTTCCGGACGCACTCCAATCCCCTGCAGTCTCTGCAACAATCACTTGAAGTTTGACCAGCTACTCGTTGTAGCCAGACAGATTGGCGCCGACTATATAGCCACAGGCCATTACGCCCAGGTGATTTTTGACGATGCCACAGGACGCTGGCTACTGAAGCGCCCCGCCGACCATGGCAAAGACCAAACATATTTTTTATTCGGCCTCACCCAGGAACAGCTCAGCCGTACCCTGTTCCCTCTCGGCGGGATGACCAAGCCCGAAGTTCGCGAGCTCGCCCGCAAGTACGCGTTGGTCATTGCTGAGAAGCCCGACTCGCAGGAAATCTGTTTCGTCCCCGGCGGAGACTACAAGAAATTCCTCGACGCCTACCTCGCCGAACAGGGCGAGCCACCGCTCGAAACTTCCGGAGAGATGGTCACCACCGACGGCCGGGTTATCGGCGAACATACCGGCATTCACAATTTCACCGTAGGCCAGCGCAAGGGATTAGGCGTAGCCACCGGTTCGCCGCTCTATGTCCTGCAGATCAAGGGAGACACTCGCCAGGTCATCGTCGGCAACGACGAAGAACTCTA
>JAYTFO010000270.1:0-3919 GCA_043734305.1 Acidobacteriota bacterium
TCGTGTACACTGTGATCGTGCCAAAGAATATTACATTTAGCGCGGACCCAGCGGATATCGAAGAGGCGCGCGAAGAGGCACGCAGTCAGAACAAGACGCTCAATGATCTTTTCCGCGAGTGGCTAAAAACGATTGCGGGACGCAAAAGTCGGGCACGCGAGTTTCGAGCGTTGATGGATAGTTTGCGGCACGTAGACGCAGGGCGTAAGTTCACTCGTGACGAAATGAATGAGCGCCGATAGGCACTTTCTCGACACCAACATTTTCGTTTATACCTTCGATGTGAATGCGAAGGCGAAGGCCAAGCGGGCTGAGGACTTAATCCACGCAGCGTTGGCTTCAGGTCGAGGGGCAATCAGTTACCAGGTAGTGCAGGAATTCGTCTCGGTTGCCCGGCGCTTTCGTCAGCCCCTCACGTTCGACCAAATCAGGAACTACTGGGAAAATCCACTCCGCCCGCTGCTTGCGGTGCACTCATCGCCAGCCCTGATAGAAAGGGCGTTGACTTTATCCTACGTGGACCGGCTCTCCTGGTTCGATGCGCTGATAGTTGTCGCCGCTCAGCAAAGTGATTGCAAGGTTCTCTACACGGAAGACCTCCAGCACGGACGCCGCTTCGGCGACCTGGTCGTCCAGAATCCCTTTCTCTAGCGCAGGATGGAGCCCGCGCCCCAACCTCGCGCATCTAATGTGCTAGGCTTGAATTGATAGACTTCGGACGAGTGTCCTCAGAGGATTTCGCTTTTGATTAACACCCTGTTAGGCAAGGTTTTTGGGACCAGGAACGAGCGCGAAGTGAAGCGCATGCTGCCTCGCGTCGAGGCGATCAGTGCGCTTGAACCGGAGATGAAGAAGCTCTCCGACGAACAACTGCGCGCCAGGACGGAAGAATTCCGAGCCCGCATCAAGGAACGCCTCAGCCACATTGTCGACGAACCGGACGCCGATCTCGACCGGCAGAAGCAGTTCGAAGCCGACCGCAATCAGGCGATCAAGGAGATCCTCGACGAATTGCTGGTGGAGGCTTTTGCGGTCGTCCGCGAGGCGGGACGGCGAGTGCTCAACATGCGGCATTTCGACGTGCAGCTGATCGGCGGCATGGTGTTGCACGAAGGCAAGATCGCCGAAATGAAAACCGGCGAAGGCAAGACGCTGGTCGCAACGCTGCCGGTTTATCTCAACGCGCTCGGCGGACGCGGCGTTCACGTGGTCACGGTCAACGACTATCTGGCTAAGCGCGACTCGGAGTGGATGGGTAAGCTCTACAAATTTCTCGGGCTGAGCGTTGGCGTGATTGTCCATGAGCTTGACGACGAAGAACGCCGCGAAGCCTACGCCGCCGACGTCACCTACGGCACGAACAACGAATTCGGATTCGACTACCTCCGCGACAACATGAAGTTCGATCTGCGCGATTGTGTGCAGCGCGTACACAATTTCGGGATTGTTGACGAAGTGGATTCCATCCTGATCGACGAGGCCCGCACCCCGCTCATCATTTCGGGCGCCAGCGAGGAGTCAACGGATAAATATTACAAAGTGAACCGGATCATCCCCAAGCTTGAAAAAGGCGAAGAGGTGGATACCGCTCCCGGCGAGCCGAAAATTCTCACTGGCGACTTCGTGGTCGATGAAAAGCATCGCAACATTACCGTCACCGAAGTCGGCTGGGAGAAAGTCGAAAAGCTGCTCGGCATCGGCAACATCGCCGACCCGGAGAACTGGGCGCTCAAGCATCACGTCGATACGGCCATCAAGGCGCACGCGCTCTATCGCAAGGACGTCGAATATGTAGTGAAAGACGGCGAAGTGATTATCGTCGACGAATTCACCGGACGACTGATGCCCGGTCGACGTTGGTCGGACGGTCTGCATCAGTCCATCGAGGCGAAAGAGAACGTCAAGATTGAACGCGAGAACCAGACCCTCGCGACCATTACCTTCCAGAATTATTTCCGCATGTATCGAAAACTGGCGGGCATGACCGGCACGGCGGAAACCGAAGCGCCGGAGTTCGACAAGATCTATCGGCTTGAAGTGTCGGTCATCCCGACGAATCGGGTGCTGCTACGCGTCGAGAATCCCGACGTTGTGTACCGCACGGAGAAGGAAAAGTACTTCGCCGCCGCGGACGAGATTCAACGGCTTCACGAAACCGGACAGCCCGTGCTGGTGGGTACGACGTCGATTGAAAAATCCGAGCGTTTGTCGGAGATGCTCAAGAAGAAGGGAATCAAGCACGTCGTCCTGAACGCAAAGTATCACGAGCGCGAAGCGGAAATCGTGGCCCAGGCAGGACGCAAGGGAATGGTGACGATCGCGACCAACATGGCGGGCCGCGGCACCGATATTCTGTTGGGCGGTAATCCGGAGTTCATGGCGAAGCAGGAATGCGTGAAGAAGGGAATTGCCCAGCCGCTGCGCGCCGCGCAAGGCAAAGTTGGCGCCGATGTGGACGACTCCAACCGCACGCTCTGGTACTACGCCGGCAACGAATACGCCGTGCCCACCGATCAGTGGAGTGAGGCGCTTGCCCGCTACGAGGCCGATACTGCGAGCGACCACAAGGAAGTAACCGACGTTGGCGGACTGCACATCCTTGGCACGGAACGGCACGAGGCCCGTCGCATCGACCACCAGTTGCGTGGACGCGCCGGCCGCCAGGGCGATCCGGGTTCGTCGCGTTTCTACCTGTCGCTCGAAGACGACTTGATGCGCATCTTCGCCAAGGAGTGGGTTTCGAATCTGCTGCAGAGACTCGGCATGGAAGAAGGCGTGCCGATTGAATCGCGGATGATCACGCGCCGCATCGAGGCCGCGCAGAAGGCCGTGGAAGGACAGAACTTCGAATCGCGCAAGCACCTGCTTGAGTACGACGACGTGATGAACAAGCAGCGCGTTGCCGTCTATGGACTGCGTCGCCGCCTGCTCGAAGGCCTGGATCAGAAGGACCTGATTATCGAGGATTACGTCTCCGGCATTCTGGGCGATCTGATTGAGCAATATTGTCCGGCCAAAGCGCACGTGGACGACTGGGATTTGAAAGGTCTGAAAACCGCCATCTCTACGAATTTTGGCGTGGACATCTACGCGGACGGTCTGAAGCCCGACGAGATGAGCCGGCAAGAGCTGGGCGATGCGATTTTCAACAAGCTCAAGGAACGCTACGACGAGAAGGAAAAACTGATCAGCCCCGATGCCATGCGCTATCACGAGCGCACGATTATGCTGAGCGTGATCGACACGCAGTGGAAAGACCATCTCCTGAGCATGGACCATCTGAAAGAGGGCATCGGCCTGCGCGGTTATGGCCAGCACGATCCGCTGATCGAGTACAAGAAAGAATCCTTCGACATGTTCGAGGAGATGATGCAGCGCTTCCAGGAAGAGACGGTCCGCATCCTCTACCTGATGCAGATCCTGGAACGCCCGTCCGACCCCGGCCCTACGCAAGCCGCGAGCCAGCCCGGCGAAGGCCAAAACGCCGGTGTGCCGTCAGTCATTACCGGTGGTCGTGGCAATGGCCGTCCGCCTCGCCAGATCGCAACTTCTGTAGATGACATTGAAGAAGCGTTCCAGCGCCGTAAGAAGAAAGAACTCGAACAAGCCCGCATGGCGGGCGCAGGCGACATGCAGACCGTCCAGCAGATTGTCCGCTCCGGCGAAAAAATCGGTCGCAACGACCCTTGTACCTGCGGCAGCGGCAAGAAATATAAAAAGTGCTGCGGGGCGTAAATTCTTAGAGGCTTGCACCGCCGAGACGCCGAGGGACGGTGGCTAGGGCCTGCGACTCGGATCCAGTACTGGCCAAGAGCTTGAACCACAGAGGACACAGGGGACACAGAGGACAACAAAAGGCATACCCGGAGTTTTCTTCGTTGCTCGGCGTCTCGGCGGTTATTTGCTTTTTGACTTTCCC
>JAYTFO010000271.1:0-1629 GCA_043734305.1 Acidobacteriota bacterium
GCGGGGCGGGCGGGAGAAGCGCGCGGTGAAGCCGCGAGTGAACCAGCCAGCGACGAAGCCGGTGGCCCGCGGCGTGAACCGAACGACACAGGCAACCCCCACGCGGCGTTGTTACACGCCGCGTTAACGAGAGATGGGACTACCCCGTCTCCCATGACCTCACCTTTTCGAACCGCCCGGTGCGGACCCGCACGCCGGGTGGTGTGGGAGGGGTCCGGTCAGCAATGGTCGTCCCCAATCCCGATTGAGCGTCATGGCGCGTACTTGGCCCCGACACCAACTTACGCCTGCGAGAGCGTTATTTTGAAGTCGTCCTGACACACCGCCGCAAAGCGCGAGCCAAGGCCACTGACCACAGCGAACAGACCACTGGGCAGGGCAGACGCGACGCCTGAGCCGAACTCGGGATACAGATCGTTGATGTAGCTGAGCAGTAGCGAAGTAGACGACTCGGCTTCGATCTGTCGCATTTCGCGCTCAATCGCAATGGCGAAGTTCACGGTGATATCTTTGTGGTTCTGCAGAACATGAGGGGACATTTGCGGCATCGTAGACCTGAGTTGAACGAGGACTCCTTCTTCGACTTCAGCAGAGACCTTCTCCGTAGCGCGTAGGCTCATTCTTGCGTGGCAAAGGAACGCGCCAGCTACGAGGTTTGAAAATAGGAGCTGCATGATTCCTGGGTTCCGCCGTACCTCATTGAGCAAGCGCACATCGGCTTGGCTCTTGGAGCCGGCACTTTGATACTGCCCGAACTGCGCGACTCCAAAGCTGAAACCAAGCCTCGTTGCTTCACGGCCGAACTCGACTGGCGTAAGGCGCTTCTTGGAGAAGAGCGAAGAGCTCCCGACTATGAACGCCGGGCGGTTGATGCCAAACATGATCTCTCCCTTGCGCGACGGCTTATGGCAACCGACGGCCGATTTTACCGGCCGGGAAATGCGTTCACCTGGAGCGCAGAGACGGGTTAGCAATCGAAGTCAAGGATGAGCCTCTTTGTAGCACTTGGAGCTTCCTGAGATGAAGGTGTCTGGAAGGGCAGCGGTACTCGCTGCGTTTCGAAGAAATCATCGAAGTCGACAGTAGGCGGAGTCGCCGCCGAGCGGATGCGCCGTTTGACAATCACGATGAGGTCAGAAGTGATTCCTGCAGCGGCGAGTACATCGGAGGCGGATAGCCCAGCCACGATTACTGGGGCGTTAAGGTGACCAGCCCGTCCGATGATCGACTTGACGCATTCCCGGTCGTACTCGACATGATCGTCCACGAGAGTCATGTACAAATCCAACTCAATGAGCGTGCCTGCAAGTCTCCATGCGAGAAACCTTGAAAGTGTGCTCTTGCCAGTACCCAGATTGCCCTGAATCGCGATGAGCGCGCGCGGATTCGTACTGATCGCCGCGCGCGCATTGTTCAGCGCGCGTCGATACAGGTGGCGGCCTTGAAAGATGGTGTTCTTGGCAGCTAGTGTGTTCATGGCGCCCAACGAATGAAAGGGACTTCACCGTCCCGAGAGCAGCCGCAATGCGGCGACCGGCACAGTTGTGCCACGATGGGAAGTTCGATCTTTCATCAACTCACTCGGAAGGGGAAGTCATGTCCATTGTCTTCGTTGGAATCGATCTTGCC